>CALMSE010000116.1 GCA_937872275.1 uncultured Leucobacter sp.
CGGATCAGCGCCCGTCCGCCGCGCCGCCGCCGGCGCGGCCGGGCCCGTCCGCGAACCGCCGCCGATAGGAGGTCGGCGAGGTGGCGTAGTGCGCGGCGAAGTTCTGCCGGAAGGTCACCGCGCTCGCGAAGCCGCAGACGGCGGCGATGCGGGCGATGCTCCAGTCGGTGGACTCCAGCAGCCCGCGGGCCTCGTCGAGCCGCCTCGCGAGGATCCACCGGGCCGGGGTCGACCCGGTCGTCTCACGGAAGCGTCGCGTGAAGTTGCGCGGGCTCATCCGCGCGCGCCCGGCGAGCTCCTCGACGGAGAGTCGGCGGTCGAGGTTGGCGAGCGCCCAGTCGATGACCCCGCCGAGCGGGGTGTCGCCGTAGCTCGCGAGCGGCCGCCGGATGTACTGCGCCTGGCTCCCCTCCCGGTGCGGGGCGACCACGATGTGCCGTGCGATGGCGGCCGCCGCGGCGGTGCCGAGCCGCTCGCGCACCAGGTGGAGGCAGGCGTCGAGCGCCGAGGCGGTCCCGGCGGAGGTGAGGACGTCGCCGTGATCCTGGTAGAGCGCGTCGGAGCGCACCTCGACCGCCGGGTACCGCGCGGCGAGCGCCGCCGCCGCGGCCCAGTGGGTGGCCGCGACCCGGCCGTCGAGCAGGCCGCTCCCGGCGAGGGGGAAGGCGCCGAGGCAGAAGCCCGCGCACGCCGCGCCCGCCGCGTGCGCCGAGCGGATCACCTCGACCAGCTCGGGCTCGGGGGGCCGGAAGTCCTCGGTCCACGACGGCAGCACGAGCAGGTCGGCGGAGACGGCGAGCTCGGGGCCGTGCACCTCGCTCAGACCGAAGCCCTCGGCCGAGCGAACGGGCCTGCCGTCGAGGGTCCACAGCGCGGTCGACCACCCCTCGGCCAGCCCCTGGCGGGTGACCTCGCCGAACACGAGCAGCGGCGCGGCGAGGTGGAAGGTGGAGATGCCCTCGAAGGCGTGGATCGCGATCCGCACGTTGTCCTGATTTCATCGAATATGTTCTTCTGTGCCACTCACCCTACTCCGGGATGTTCGCCGAGGATGAGGGGAGGGCGCCTCCCGGCGCGGCTCTCGGATGCACAGGAGGTTCGGCAATGACCACACCACGACGCGCGCTCGTCGTCATCGATGCTCAGCGGGAGTACTTCCAGGGGCCGCTGACCGTTCGGCATCCGCCGCGCGAGGAGTCGCTCGCGAACATCCTCGCCGCGCTGGAGGCCGCCGAGCGGCAGGGGATCCCCTCGGTGCTCGTGCAGCACGAGTTCCCCGAGGGCGCTCCCGTCTTCGCAGCGGGCTCGGAGGGGCAGCGGCTCCAGGCCGACGTCGAGCGGTGGGCGGACCGCGCCTCCATGTCGGCGGTCAAGAGCCTCGCGAGCGTCTTCACCGCGGAGGGGCTGCTCGAGCGGCTGCGAGAGCAGGAGGTCGACACGGTGACCCTGGTCGGATACATGACGAACAACTGCCTGATCGGGAGCGCGGCCGCGGCGGAACCGCTCGGGCTCGCGGTCGAGGTGCTGTCGGATGCGACCGGCGCGATCCACCTCGCGAACGAGGCCGGCTCGGCGTCGGCCCGGCAGATCCACGAGACGCTGATGGTGCTGCTGCACTCGAACTGGGCCGCGGTGGCGGACACCGGATCGTGGCTCGAGGCGGTGGCCGACGGGCGCCCCCTCGTGCGCAGCGATCTCGGCACCTCCGCGGTGCAGGGGGCGGCCGTCTTCGCCTGAGCAGGCGAGCGGATCGGCCGAGCGGCTCGTCCGATCCGCTCGGCCGAAGGCGCGCTCAGCCCACGGGCGCCTTCGACACGAGCGTCAGCACGTCGTAGGTGGCGACGGTCTCGTCGTTCTGGTTCGTGAGCACCGCGTCCCAGTGCACCTCGCCGTACTCGTCCGTCTCGCGCGGGATGATCTGCTTCGCGGTCAGCGCCACGCGCACCCGGTCGCCGGGGGAGACCGGCGTCACGAAGCGCAGGTTCTCGAGGCCGTAGTTCGCGAGCACCGGCCCCACGTCGGGCCATACGAAGAGGCCCGCGGCGAAGGAGAGCAGCAGGTAGCCGTGCGCGACGCGCCCCGGGAAGAAGGGGTTGGCCGCGGCGGCCTCCTCGTTCGTGTGCGCGTAGAAGGTGTCGCCCGTGAACTCCGCGAAGTGCGAGATGTCGTCGAGGGTGACCTCGCGCTCCGCCGATACGACGCGGTCGCCGATGCGCAGCTCCTGCAGCGACTTCTGGAAGGGGTGCACGTCGTCGCGCGTGGGCGCGCCGGTGTGCCAGACGCCCGTGATCGCGGTCAGCATCTCGGGGCTCCCCTGCACGGCGGTGCGCTGCATGTAGTGGAACACGCTGCGCACGCCGCCGAGCTCCTCGCCGCCGCCCGCGCGGCCGGGGCCGCCGTGCACCAGCATGGGCAGGGGCGAGCCGTGCCCCGTCGAGCTGCGCGCGTTGTCGCGGTTCAGCACGAGGATGCGGCCGTTCGCCGAGGCGACGCGCACGGTGAGCTGCGAGACGAAGGCGGGATCGGCCGAGGCGACGCTGGTCACGAGCGATCCGCCGCCGCGGATCACGAGCTCGGCCGCCTGCTCGGGCGTCTCGTAGGCGACGACCGAGCTGACGGGACCGAAGGCCTCGGTGTCGTGCACGCGCTCGGCGTTCGCGTCGGCGAAGCGCAGCAGGATCGGCTGCAGGAACGCGCCGGCCCCGTCGGCCCCGCCGGAGTCCTGGCCCGCGCCGAGCACGATCTCGCCCCCGTCGGCCGTGAGCTTCTCGACCTGGCGCAGCACCTCGTCGCGCTGCTCGGCCGAGGCGAGCGCGCCCATCGTGACGCCCTCGTCGCGCGGGTCGCCGACGACGACCTTCTCCTCGATGCGCGCGCGTACGGCGGCGACCACGTCGTCGGCGGAGGCCGCAGGCACGATGGCGCGGCGGATCGACGTGCACTTCTGCCCGGCCTTCGTCGTCATCTCGTTCACGAGCTGGCGCACATAGGCGTCGAACTCGGGGGTGCCGGCGACCGCGTCGGGGCCGAGCACCGAGGCGTTGATCGAGTCGGTCTCGGCGTTGAACAGCACGCCGCCGGTCTGCACGGCCTCGTGGCGGCGCAGGGCCTCGGCGGTCGAGGCCGAGCCGGTGAAGGAGACGACGTCGCCGAGCTTCGCGTGATCGAAGACGTCGCGGATCGAGCCCGAGACGAGCTGCACCGAGCCCTCGGGCAGCAGGCCCGACTCGACCATGATCCGCACCATGTGCTCGGCGAGGTACGCGCCCGGCGTGGCCGGCTTGATGACCGAGGGCATGCCCGCGAGGAAGGCCGGGGCCAGCTTCTCGAGCGAGCCCCAGACCGGGAAGTTGAAGGCGTTGATCTGCACCGCGACGCCGGGCAGCGTGGTGCGGATGTGGCGGCCGAGGAAGGAGCCGTCCTTCGACAGCACCTCGAGCGGGCCGTCGAGTTGCACGCGGGCGTTCGGCAGCTCGCGGCGGCCCTTGCCCGAGTAGGTGAAGAGCACGCCGATGCCGCCGTCGATGTCGACCCACGAGTCGGTCTTCGTGGCACCGGTGCGGTACGACAGCTCGTAGAGCTCCTCCTTGCGCTCGGTCAGCGCGAGGGCGAGCTGCTTCAGCAGCACGGCGCGCTGGTGGAAGGTGAGGGCGCCGAGGCTCTGCTGGCCGACCGTGCGGGCGTAGTCGAGGGCGGCGGCGAGGTCGAGGCCCTCGCTCGAGACCCGGGCGACGGGCTCGCCGGTCGAGGCGTCGAGCACCTCGACGCCCGCGACGCTCTCGGCGGGCTCCCACCAGGCGCCCTGGACATAGCTCTGCAGCATTCGCGTCATGAGATTCCCTTACTTCCCTGTCCAGTCGTAGAAGCCCTGGCCGCTCTTGCGGCCGAGCCTGCCCTCCGCCACCATGTCGCGCAGCAGTTGCGGCGGTGCGAAGCGCGGCCCGAGGTCGCGCTCCAGCTGCTCGGCGATGCCGAGGCGCACGTCGAGGCCGACGATGTCGGTGGTCTTCAGCGGCCCGGTGGGGTGCTTGTAGCCCAGCTCCATCGCGAGGTCGATGTCGGCGGGCGTAGCGACGCCCTCCTCGACCATGCGGATCGCCTCGAGGGCGATCGCGACGCCCAGACGGCTCGAGGCGAAGCCGGGCGAGTCCTTGACGGTGATGGGGGTCTTGCCGAGGGCGCGCACCCAACTCCGCGCGATCTCGGGCAGCGCAGGGTCGGTCTGCTCCTGCACGACGATCTCGATGAGGGTCGACGCGGGCACCGGGTTGAAGAAGTGCAGCCCGATGAATTGGCCCGGCCGGTCGAGGGCCGCCGCGATCTGCTCGAGCGGGATCGACGAGGTGTTCGAGGCGATGATCGCATCGCCCGGCAGTTGGCGCTCGATCTCGCCGAGTGCCTCGATCTTCAGGTCGAGGATCTCGGGCACCGCCTCGACCACGAGCCGGCAGGCCCCGAAGGCGCCCGCGTCGGTCGCGACCGTGAGGGACTGCTTCAGCATCGCGGCGTTGCCGTCGAAGCCGCGCGCGATCGAGGCGTCGATCGACGCCTCGATGCGCTCGCGCGCGGCCTCCGCCATCGCGACATCGCGCTCGACGACCACCACGTAGGCGCCTGCGAGCAGAAAGGCATGGGCGATCCCGCCGCCCATGCGCCCGCCGCCGAGCACGCCGACGCGCGACGGGACGGTGTCCGAGGGGGTCCTGGTGCCGGTCATTTCGCCTTCTTCCGCTCGAGGAACTCGGTCATGCGGCGCATCTTCTCCGGGCTTTCGAAGAGGATCGCCTGCTCGGCCAGGTCGATGGCCGGATGCGCGTCGCGCGGCGCCTGCAGCACCCGCTTGGACGCCTGGGTGGCGGCCGGGTCGAGGCTCGCGATGCGCGAGGCGATCTTCTCCGCGCGCGCGAGGGCGGCCTCCGCGTCCGCCTCCAGGTGGGTGACGAGCCCGGCCCGCAGCGCCTCCTCGGCGTCCAGCACGCGCCCGGCGAGCAGGATCTCGGCGGCCAGCGGCTCGCCGACGAGCTCCCGCAGGCGCCAGGTCGCGCCGGCCGCGGCGATGATGCCGAGCCCCGTCTCGGGGTTGCCGATCTTGAGCGTCGGCGTGCCGACGCGGATGTCGGCGGCGTAGGCGAGCTCCGCGCCGCCGCCGAGCGCGTAGCCGTCGAGCACGGCGACCACGGGCATGGGCAGGGCGCCCAAGCGCTGGAAGGCCCGCGTGTTGATGCCCGCGCGGGCGTCCGCCGCGCGCCGCTCGCGCAGCTGCGCGATGTCCGCGCCCG
>CALMSE010000117.1 GCA_937872275.1 uncultured Leucobacter sp.
CTGATCGTCACGCTGAGCGTGGCCGTCGCGGTGCCGCCGTAGGCGTTCGTCGCCTGGTACTTCAGCGGCGTGACCGTCCCCGTGTAGCTGCTGTTGATCGGCGTGAAGGTCACGGTGTTGTTGGCGTTGATCGTCCAGGTCCCCTGCCCCGGCACCGTGATCGAGGTCGCCGTCGTGGGCAGGCTCGTCGCGGGGTCGACCAGCCGGATCGTGATCTTCGAGGGATCGTCGGGCTTCACGAGCCCGAGCGCGGTGCCGTGTTTCAGCACCTGGAACGTGGCCACCCCGCCCGGCTGGATGACGCGGAGGGCGCCCTCGGCGGTCGGATTGATCGGAACGTCCACCGCGCTTCTCGCGGTGAGGTTCCTCGGCGCGCCCTCGCTCGACGAGATCGACCCCGCGGCGGTCGCGATGTTGCGCAGGCGCCCGGCGTCCCGATCCGCCTCCGTCACGACGAGCGAGCCGGTGCAGACCATGCTCTCGAGCCTCTCGAGCACGGTCTTCGGGCAGACGAGGTCGCCGACGAGCGGATCCGCGACCTGGATGTTGTAGATCTGGGTGAAGCCCGTGGCCTCCTGGGACGCGTTGTGCACGACGAACTGGTAGCGGATGGTGTCGCCCAGGCTGAAGGGCTGCTGGGAGGGGTTGCCGCTCGCGGCGTAGTCGACGGCCTTGACCAGGTTCAGCTCCTTCATCGGCAGCACGGTGCCGACGCGCACGTTGCCGATCAGGTGCACCTGCTTGGAGCCGCCGGTCGCTCCGAGGAAGCCGAACTTGATGAGGGCGGGCGCCGGCTGATCCATCGTCGTGTCGAGCACGGTCCGGTAGAAGTAGCCGTCGTTGAAGTCGATCTCGACGGTCACGCGCGGCTTGTCGGTCGGGTTCGCCGTCGGGTACACCGTGACCCGCACCTTGCGCTGGGAGGCCTCGATCGCCGCGCGCACCTTGCTGTCGTAGTCGCTCGCGGTCTGGCTCGCGGGGATGCCGGCCGAGACCTGGTCCAGCCGCTTGCTGAGCGGGCTCTGCGAGATCTGGTTCTGCGCGAGGAGACAGTAGCCGGTGCGACCGTTGCCCGAGCCGCGCAGGGCGACCGACTGCGGCTTGGCGGTGCTGCTCTGGTTGCAGCCGGTGGCCACATGGTCGCCGCTCACGTAGTTTCCGAACACGTCGAGGCCGAGGCCGAGATAGCCGTGGCTCAGCCCCTGCTCCGTCGGCCAGCTGGTCGCGGTGCGGTAGGCGTAGCCGAGCGCCCCGCCCATGCCGCCGGGCGCGGTGAGCTCGTAGACGCCGTCGGACAGGAAGAAGCCGATGCCGTCGGCACCGCTGCTGTCGTTGCCGTACTGGTACTGGGTGAACTCGACGACGACGCCGTCCGCCGAGGGGAGGGCGCGGTTGTAGAGCACCGCGCCGACCTGATCGGTGCGGTCGTCGGTGAACTGGAGGAAGCCCTTGGGCGCGCCCGAGGCGTCGGTGAACGAGGTGCGCGGGCTGTTGGTCCGGTTCACGCACTGGCCGAGCCCGTTCGAGGCGCTGCTCGTGGCCCGCGTCAGGCAGGCGCTGTTGAGCCCCTTCCAGGCGGTGTCCGACACCGAGGCTCCGGCGAACGGCTCTTCCAGCATCCAGGTGCTGCAGCCGATCTCCACGAGCTCGCTCGATTTCGTGCGCCCCGAGTTCTCAGAGTCGATCGGCCCGCGCTTCGCGTAGCCCTGCACCCGGAGATAGCCGTCCTGAGTGCAGGTGGTGATCGTCGTGGCCAGGGTGACCGTCAGCGTGAACCTCTGCTGCGGGGCGAAGGCCGCGGTGCCCGAGAACACCGTGTCGGCGAGCTCGCCGGGATCGTTGTGCGTGATGGACGCCGAGCCGGTCATGAAGGCGGGGCACGTCCCCGCGGCGACGCCGCCGATCGTCGAGACGCAGGTCCAGCTGGCCTCGGTGTACTGCCTCGTGTAGGGCACGTAGTAGGTGTAGCTCAGGGGTACGCCGCCGTAGGCGACGCCCGCCGTGTTGTCCCAGGTCACGGTGAAGACGCGGGGATCGCCGGAGAGCACGCGGCTGGGCGCCTCGCCCGGGGGGCGCGGCGACGTCACCGTGTTCGTCATGCGGATCGCGCCCTCGGGGCACACCTGCGCGCCTGAGAGGGCGCCGACGCTCGACGCGCTGTGCTCGATATCGACGACCTCGAAGCCCGTGGTGCTGAATCTCGCCCATCCGCCGGTCATGGCGCTTCCGGTCTCGGTGCAGACGTCGCTCTGGAACGAGCTGGTCACGGCGATCGTGAAGGTGAGCGCCTGCAGTCCTTGGATGGCGGAGATGCCCGCGAACGTGAAGGAGTACTCGTCCCCAGCTCCGTCGGGAATGCTCTGCTCCCCCGCGGGAACCCAGCCCGGGCACTCTCCCCCGGCGGCACCGCCGATCGTCGACGAGCAGGTCACCGTGAAGGTCGTCTGATGATCCGCGCCGACCATGATCTGATGCCAGATGCGGGCGTTCGTGATGGGTGTCGTCTCGGGGTTCTCGTACACGACCGTGTAGATCCGTTGGCTGCCCGACGGGATCGTGTAGTCGCCCGGGCTCATCGAGCTCGTGATCCTCGGGTCGGGTCCCGAGCCGAAGGGCGCCGAGTTGTCGGGGGCCGTGGTCGTGGAGAAGGTGCCGCTCAGCGCGGAGAGGCCGTCCTCCTGCGGTACGACCGGAGCAACGGGCGTCTCGGTGGCGGGCCCGGGAACGGGATCCTCGGGCGTCACGGGCGGCTCGTCGACGGGCTGCTCGGGAGCGGCCGGGGATCCGTCCGTTCCCCCCGACGGTTCGGCGCCCGGCCCGCCCGGCTCGCCCGGGAGCTCTTCCGCGAACGCCGACGGCACGGACGCCTGCCCGAGGGGCATGGCGAAGCCGAGGATCACGCTCATGCTCAGCGCGAGCACCCCCCAGAGCCGTCGTCCCACCGACACGGCACCCCCCTAGTAGCCATGGATGCGCTGCGGAAGCTCGGCGCATTCGCGCGCATCTCGCTTGGCAGATTACGTCGTAGGATGAGAGCAGAATCGCGCAGAAGAGAGATCTTCCCCCGAATCTTCTCCCTTCTTCCGTGCAGCGCTTTCCCCCCTACCCCGGAATGGTCGCCATGCTGAACCCCCTGCCCCGCCCCGGCGGAGCGCGGGATGCCCGTTCGCGGCGCCGCGGGCGTCTTCTGAGAGGCGCAGCATGCTGAAGCCGAGCCATCTCGACCTGCAGTCGAGGCTCATGGAGATCACGGGCGATCAGTGGATCACCCCGCGCATCGTGCTGCTCCGCGCCCCCGCGGGCTACGGCAAGACGGGCACGATCGCCGCCTGGCTGGGAGAGCGCGACGAGGCCGCGTCGAGCACGCGCTGGGTGCACTGCGCACCCGGTCTCGGGGACGCCTTCTGGGGCGCGATCGCCCACGAGCTCGCCGCGGCGCAGGGAGGCGGATCCGCAGCCGGCGACGGGGCGACCCCCGACGGCGGATCGGCCCCCGATGCCGCGCAGCGACTCGCCGCCGGGCTCGTCGAACCGGTGACGCTCGTCATCGACGACTACCACTTCGCGACGAACGCCGAGAACGACCTCGCACTCGCCGAGCTGTGCGCGGCGACGCCCCATCTCACCCTCCTGGTCGCCGCCCGCCGGGTGCAGCTCCTCGACGGGCCTCTCATCGCGGCCCGGGTGCGTCTGCGCGTCTTCGGCCCCCGCGATCTGGCGTTCACCCAGAACGAGGCCCTCGAGATGGCGACCGGCCTCGGCATACCCGACGGAGAGCGTCTGCGCACCGCGCTGGCCCGCACGAAGGGGTGGCCGCTCGCGGCGCGCGCCGTGATCGAGCCGACGGCGGTCGCCCTGGCCTCGGCCGGGAAGGCCGGGGACGGAGCCGCCGATCCGCTCGAGAACCTCGACCGCTTCGCGCTGCACCACCTCGAGATCGTCGGAGACCTCGCCCGCCGCATCCTGCTCGCGGCCGCGCAGCTCGACGCCATCAGCCTCGACCAGGCCGCCGAGTTCACCGGGGCAGAGATATCCGCCGTGCGCGCCGCGGTCTACGAGTTGCTCGAGCTCGGCGTACTGGTCACCCGGACCACCGCGGAGCGGACCGATTTCCGCTGCCACCGGGCCGTGCGCGCCACGCTCCACACCCGCTCGGACCGCAGCGCCTCCCCCGAGCAGCGGCGAGCGCTGTTCATCGGGCGCGCGGCGCGCGTGGGGGATGCGGCCCCGCTCACCGCGCTGAGCCTCTACTGCGCCGCGGGCGCGCTCGACGAGGCCGAGCGGCTGCTCGAGCGGCACTTCACGGCCGTCATCGACTCGGCGGAGCAGGCCGAGCGGATCCTCCGCCCCCTGCCCGAGCACTCCCTGCTCGCGCACCCCGCCTTCGCGGCGGCCAGGCTCTACATCGAGACCCCGAACCCCGCGGTGCCGCCCGCGACCCTGTCGCACCTCACCGAGCTCTGGCAGCAGGGCATTCAGCAGCGCCTCGAACGGGACCTGCAGCTCGGGGCCACCGAGATCGCACTGCCGCTGCTCGCACAGGCGATGGTGTCGGCGCGGCTGCTCGGACGCATCGATGCAGCGCTCTCCATGGCCCGCGAACTCGAGACGCGCCTCGACGCCGACCCCGCCGAGGCATGGGGCCTCGACGCGGCGTACCCGGTCGCCGACAAGGCCTGCCTCGACGCGCTCGGCGCGCTCCCCGTGTACTACCGCGAGATCGCCTCCACCGCGCTCATGGCCGGCGACTACCCTCGGGCACGTCGCGGCTGGGAGCGCCTGCGGGCGCACGCCGAGGAGCTCCTGTCGGCGCAGTGGAGCGAGGCCCCGCAGGATCCCGCCCGCGTCGCAGACCAGAGCAGCGCGGGCCGGCGATGGCTGCTCGCGGCGCTCAACGAGATGGCCTTCACCGAGACGCTCGACGGCGACATGCGGCGCGCGGCCGGCTACCTCTCCGAAGCCGAGGCCGTGACCGCGACCACCGGAGCCGTCGCCCCGGGGCTCGCCTGGGTCAGCGGCGAGGTCGTGCGCGCCTACCTCTCGTACGAGTTCGACGACGAGAGCCTGCTCACGCAGGCGGCCGAGCGGCTGACGCCGCTCAACGATCGGATCGAGCAGTGGCCGCTGATGCTCATCGCCGAGGCGGCCTCCGTGCGCCACCGACGGGGGCCGGAGTGGGCGCTGGCGCAGCTCCGCTCCGCACTCGCGGGAGCGCCGGAGCAGCGGAGCCCGATCGGCTGCTGGAACAACGCCCTCATCGGGTACCAGGCCATGCTGAGCACCGTGATCGGAGACTTCTCGTCTTCCGAGGAGCTGCTCGCAGCGCTCCCGGAGGACTCTCCGATGTCGCGGATCGAGCGGGCCAGGCTCGCGCTCTTCACCGGCGACGACGTCGCCGCCCTGCTGATCGCGCAGGGTCTCGGCAATCCCGAGACGACGCTGCGCCAGCGGCTCGATCGCTGCCTCATCACCGCCATCGCCTCCTGGAGCTGCGACGAGCGCGACGACGCCCTGCGGGCGCTGCGCAGCGCTGCGGAGCTGCTGCAGAGCTGCGCGCTCCCCTCGAGGCTGGAGGGCGTCCCCTACGAGCCGCTCCGCGAGGTGGCCGTCGCAGCCCGCGAGGCCGGGGTCTGCGACATCCTCGGCGCCGTCGACGCCGTGCCCGAAGTCGGCCGCTGCCTGCGCTACGAGCGCCTCACCGAGATGGAGCAGCGCACGCTCGCGGCCATCGCCCAGCACCGCACCGCGAGCCAGACGGCCGCGGCGCTGTACATCGCGCCCGGCACCGTGAAGAAGCACCTCGCCTCGGTGTACCGCAAGCTGCATGCGAAGGGCCGCGACGAGGCCATCCTGCAGGCCACCCGAATGGGGCTGCTGCCGCAGGAGGTCGGCTGAGCGGCGGCCTCACGGTATCGCGGAAGAGCGCTCTCGCGAGGGCAGGAACCGCACGTCGAGACAGGACCTGCCTCGCCTGTCCGCGCGATCACCGGCGCCCCGCGACGACGGCGCCGCATCGGCGCCGAACGCTACGCGTTCGCCGATCGCTCGCACCCGGATAGAACCCGGGGCCGGCGCCGTGTGCGCCGGCAGCCGAGTGATCGCCGAACGCTACGCGTTCG
>CALMSE010000118.1 GCA_937872275.1 uncultured Leucobacter sp.
CGGCAGCGCGGCGGCGAAGGCGGACCCGAGGGGCTCCACTCCGCGCTGGAGCAGGCGCACGGCGGCGCCCCACCACTCGACCCCGTCCCGGCCCGAGCCCCACAGGTAGCCGGCGGCGGAGCAGACGCCGAAGCAGACCGCCGGCACGAGCACGGCCGCCCACCCCGGCCAGACCTCGGCGGGGCGACCGAGCGCCACCACGGCGAAGGCCGCGGCCGCGAAGCCGAGACTCCCGCCCGCCACGCCCGCCGATCCGCCCCCGCCGCGTGCGGCGAAACGACGGCCCGCGCGGAAGGCCAGCAGCGCCGTGAGCAGCGTGATGCCGAGCGGCGCGAGCGAGATCGTGAAGGCGATCTGCTCCGGCGGGAGGCCGAGTCCCAGAGCCGCCTCGGCGCCGAGGTCGACGCCGAGCGGCACGAAATGCGCGAGCAGCCAGATGCCGGCGGTCGCGGCCAGCACGCCCGCGGGCTCCGCCGCGAGCCCGAAGACGAGCCACCACAGCAGCACCGCGGGCACGCCGACGAGCACGAGGCCGGCGAGCGCCACGGCGCACGCCTCGATCGCGGCGACCGCCGCCGTCAGCACTGCTCTCATCGAGACCAGGCTACTCAGTCGAGGGTCGCTCCGGCTGACACCGCGCGCACCGGGCACCGGGTCGGCGCCCGGCTCAGGCCGGCGGGGCATCCCCCAGCAGCGCGACGGCGTGCGTGCGACTCTCGGCGCCGAGCTTCACGAGAATGCTCGACACGTGCGTCTTCACGGTCGCCAGGGAGATGCCGAGCCGCGCGCCGATCTCGGCGTTGGATCGGCCCTCGCGCAGCGCGGCGAGCACGTCTCGCTCCCTCGCCGTCAGCTGCGCGAGGGCCTCGGGCGGCACGGCGGGACGGGGCTCCGCCGGGGTCTCCGCCAGGGCGGCGAGCGCGATCCGCGTCACCCGGGGATCGAGCTGGCCCTCGCCGGCCGCGACGCGCCTCACGGCGTCGGCGAGCGGCGCCGACTCGGTCGTCTTGAGCAGGAACCCGGCGGCGCCCGCCCGGAGCGCTCCGACCACGAGCTCCTCCTCGTCGAAGCTGGTCAGCACGAGCACCTGGGAGCTTCCCTCCGCGACGATCGCCCGCGTGGCGGCGACGCCGTCGGTCCCGGGCATGCGCAGATCCATGAGCACCACGTCCGGCCGCAGCAGCCGAGCGCCGCGGATCGCCGTCTCGCCGTCGGCGGCCTCTCCGACGACCTCGATGCCGTGGCCCTCGAGGATCATGCGCAGGCCGTCGCGGATCATGCCGTGATCGTCGGCGATGAGCACTCGAGGGGCGGTCATCGCCCGTTCTCCTTCGGCAGCGCGTCCTCCTTGGGGAGCCTCGCCCGCACGACCCAGGCGTCGCCCTCGCGTCCGGCCGAGAACTCGCCGCCCACGATCCGCACCCGCTCGGCGAGCAGCCCGAGCCCCAGCCCGCTCCCCCGCAGTTCGGGCACGGCGAGCGAGGCTCCCCCGTGCGACGAGACCTCGACGACCACGGCATCGCAGGCTCCATCTGCGCCGCCGTCCGCGGCGGCCTCGCGCAGCCGCACCTCGACCTCGCCGCCCGAGGCGTACCGGACGCTGTTCGCGAGCGCCTCCTGCACCACCCTGCCGAGCGCGTGATCGGAGGACGGGCAGAGACCCCCCTCGATCCGGTCGTGCAGCGTCGCCCGAACCCCCGATCGCTCGGCCTCCTCCACCAGCTTCGGAACCCCCGTCCTCCCGACCGGGGCCGAGAAGCCGTCTGAGCCCTCCCGGAGCACGGCGATCATGGATCGCAGGGCGCTGTGCGCCTCGAGGCTGGAATCGCGCACGGCCCGAAGCGCCTCCCGTTCGCGGCTGGCGGGCGCCGCGTCGCCCGCGGACGGGCTCGTGCGGGCCGGTCCGCCGCTCATCAGCGCGGCCTCGCTGCGGATCGCCACGGCGGCGACGTGCCCGGCGAC
The DNA here is from genome assembly GCA_937872275.1 of uncultured Leucobacter sp. GTDB lineage: Bacteria > Actinomycetota > Actinomycetes > Actinomycetales > Microbacteriaceae > Leucobacter. Next base: position 1,963 of record CALMSE010000118.1, read on the forward strand.
GATGTCGTGCAGTTCCCTGGCCATCCGCTCGCGCTCGTCGCGCACCGCGTTGCCGCGATCGAGCTCGGCGAGACGCGCGGCGTCCTCCGCCCGCTGCCGGTACAGCTCGACGAGTTCCCGCGACTGCGCGGTGGAGTTCGCGTACCAGTACGAGAAGCCGAGCAGCGCGCCGAACGGCAGCGCGATCATCAGCGCGACGCGGATGTCCCCGGAGCGCAGCAGCGCGGCGGCCGCGACGAGCGCGCATGCCGCGACGACACCGACGAGCGCTCGTCTGCGACGCTCCGCCGAGAGGGCGAGGATCAGCGCCTGCATCAGCTCGAGCACCACCAGCAGCGGCACGACGCCCCCGACGGTGAGCAGGTCCGCCACGAAGAGCACCGTCACCGCGATCAGGCCCGCCCCGGGGGCGCGCTGCTTCAGCAGCACGAGCGCCGCCGCCGGGAGGCCGGTCACCAGGGTCCACCCGGGCGAGACGGGATCGGGCAGCAGCGAGAACACGTCCCACAGCCCGGAGAGCCCGAGCGCGGCGAAGAGGATGGCGAGCAGCGCGTAGACGGCGGCGAGCGCCGGGGGCGACAGCACCGGCCCCCGCGGCGCCGTCCGCTGCCGGGGCGGATCCGCTCGCGGCGCCGGGTTCTCTCGCTCGACCATGCCCCTATCCAAGCAGGCGCCTCGGCGATCGCTCTCAGACCAAAGGATGACCCGGGCCTGCGGCTTTCCGCCGATCCCCTGCGAGGCTCGGGGCGGGAGAGTCGAGACATGGACTTCCTGACCTCGCTTCCCCTGCCCCTGGGCCTCGCCATCCTCGCGCTCGTCGACGGGCTCAGCGTCGGCACCCTGCTCGTCCCGCTCTTCCTCCTGGTCGCGCCCGGCCGGCCGCGCGTGCGCAGGATCATGCTCTACCTCGGCACCATCACCGGCTTCTACCTCGCCGTCGGCGTGCTCTTCATGCTGGGCATCGCGAGCGTCATCGACATCGGGCGGGAGTTCCTCGCCTCGACCGCCGGGCAGGTCGTACTGCTCCTCGCAGGCCTGGCGCTGCTCGGAGCGGGCATCCGGATGGGCGTCGTCGATTCGCGTCGGAAGAAGCGCGCGAAGGCCGGCGACCCCACCGCGCCGGAGGGCGGCGGGCGGCTGCTGCGCTGGCGCGAGCGCCTGCTCGCGGACGGCACGGGGCGCGCAGCCGTCGTGTCCGTCGCCGTCGCGGCGGGGCTCGTCGAGATCGCGGGCATGCTGCCGTATCTGATCGGCATGACGATGCTCGCGGATGCGCCGCTCCCGGCACCGGCCCGTTTCGGCATGCTCGCCGCGTACTGCCTGGTGATGATCGCGCCGGCGCTGCTGCTGCTCGGCGCGCGCATCGTCGCCGCGCGCGCGGTGGAGCGACCCCTGCGGCGCTTCACGAGCTGGATGCAGCGCACCGGAGCCGAGAGCACCTCGTGGATCTTCGGCATCGTCGGATTCCTGCTCGCCCGCGCCGCCTGGACGCAGCTCGGACTGCCGCTGCCCGGGGCGTGAGACGGGCGTAGGCTGGCCGGTGTGACGCTTCTCTCCCCCTACGAGAACGCCCTCGGCGAGCGGATGCACCGGCTGCATCCCGTCGTGCAGCGCTATTTCTCGGCGATCCCCGCCGGATGCGTCGGCATCGGGGAGGGCGTGTTCGAGGAGTTCGGCACCCCGCGCCGCTGGCTCTGGCCGCTGCTGCGCCCCCTCGAGAGGCGCGGAGTGCTCGTGGCGGGCTACGCGCGCGACGTGCCGTTCCGCATCGAGAACCGCACCGTGGCCGTGACGGGGGTCGGGGCGACGGGCGAGGGCGAGGGCGAGATCGGCGCGGCCGTGGCGCGCCGCACGATCGAACTCCCCGACGGCCCGTGGGAGACGCGGGACTCGGTCATCGCCTCGGGCGACGGGGTGCTCGAGCGGCTCGGGGCGCCCTGGACCGTCTCCTCGCTCTTCGAGGTCGGCGTCGAGGACGAGGGCGACGGCAACGGCGGAGCGCTGACCCTCGTCAGTCGGCGCGTCGGTCTGGTGGTCGGCCGGCTCCGGGTGCGGATCCCGCGCCTCGTCGCGCCCGTCGTACGGCTGCGCGAGGGCTACGACGAGGCCGGCGGGCTGCAGCGGGTCGAGGTGACGATGGACCTCCCGCTCATCGGCCGCATCTACGGCTACCGCGGCGGCTTCGCCTATCGGATCGAGGAGACCCGCGATGACCGGGGCTGAGCCGGGAGCTCCCGTCGTGATCGGCGGCGGCCGCGTCGTCATCGGCGGTGCCGGCGGCTTCATGGGCGCATATCTGACGCGGCGCTATCGCGACGCCGGGCGCGAGGTGGTGACGATCGGGCGCTCGGGATCCGAGCTGCGCTGGGGCGACGGATCCGGGATCGCAGGCGCCGTCGACGGCGCTGCCCTCGTCGTCGGCCTCGCGGGCAAGAGCGTGAACTGCCGCTACGGGCCGGCGAACCGCGCAGAGATCTTCCGCTCCCGGCTCGAGACCACCGCCGAGCTGTCGCGCGCGATCGCGGCCGCTGCCGCCCCGCCGCAGTTGTGGGTGAACGCCTCCACCGCTACGATCTACCGGCACGCCGAGGACCGGCCCATGACGGAGTCGGGCGGCGAGCTCGGCCGGGGATTCTCCGTCGAGGTCGCGAAAGCCTGGGAGCGCGCGCTCTTCGACGCCGAGCTGCCCGGGACGCGTCGTGTGGCGCTGCGCAGCGCGATCGTGCTCGGCGACGGCGGGGTGCTCGGACCGATCCGCGGTCTCGCACGGCTGGGGCTCGGCGGGGCGCAGTGCGACGGCTGGTGGCCCGTGACCCACGCCAGGCTGAAGGCGGGCACGGCGCATCGACGCGGCTCGGGCGGCGGGCGCCAGCGCTTCAGCTGGATCCACATCGAGGACGCGGCCCGTATCATCGACTTCCTCGAGCAGCACTCCGGGATCGACGGGGCGGTCAACGCGAGCGCCCCGAACCCCGTGGACAACCGGGGGCTCATGGCGGCCGTGCGCCGCGTGCTCGGGGCCCCGTTCGGACCGCCCGTGCCCCGCTGGGCGCTCGAACTCGGCGCCATCGGCCTCCGTACCGAGACCGAGCTGGTACTGAAGAGCCGATGGGTGCTGCCCGAGCGGCTGCTCGAGGCCGGCTTCGCCTTCGCGTACCCGGAGCTCGAGCCGGCGCTTCGCGACGCGCTCGCGTAGCCGAGCGCGCTCCTCCCGACCGTCGCGCACGCGAAATACCGGATCCGCGAGGTCGCGCGCAAGGGGTGGATCGATCCGCCGCCGCCGCGCTTGGCTGGGGGCATGCATACCCCACGAACCACCCGGAGAACCCTGCCCACCGCGATCGCGAGCCTCGGCGCGAGCGCCCTCCTGCTCCTTGCGACGGCCTGCGCCGGCAGCCCGGATGAGACCGCGGAGGCCACGGATCCTCCGACGACCGCCCCGGCTCGGCCGACGCCCCCGCCGAGCGGGGATCCCGCGCCCGAGCCGGCGCCCCTCGACGAGCTGATCCTCGGCACCTGGACCTCCGCCGACCCGGGCGACCCGTTCCTCGAGTTCCACCCCGACGGCACCTTCAGCGGCAGCGACGGCTGCAACGGCGTCGGCGGCGGCTACGCGGTCGAGCCCGGGGCCGAGCTGATCCCGCTCGACCGCGCCCCCTCGACGCTCCGCGCGTGCCTCGACGTCGACGACTGGCTGCGCTCCGTCGAGTTCGTCGCGGTCGATGCCGACGACCACCTGCAGGCCTACGACGGCGACGAGGAGCACATCGGCCAGATGCACCGCGCCGAATAGGCGCTCGCCGGCTCGACCCGACTCGGCGCTCCGAAGACGAGAGGGGTTCCGAGCCGACGCCGGCTCGGAACCCCTCTCGCAGTGAGCGCCTACAGCGCCGCGTAGACCTCGCGCAGCAGCTGAGCGGTCTCGCTCGGAGTCTTGCCCACGCGGACGCCGGCGGCCTCGAGGGCCTCCTTCTTGGCCTGCGCGGTACCCGCCGAGCCCGACACGATCGCGCCGGCGTGACCCATGGTCTTGCCCTCGGGCGCGGTGAATCCCGCGACGTAGCCGACGACCGGCTTCGTCACGTTCGCCTTGATGAAGTCGGCCGCGCGCTCCTCGGCGTCGCCGCCGATCTCGCCGATCATCACGATCGCCTTCGTCTCGGGATCCGCCTCGAACGCGGCCAGCGCGTCGATGTGGGTGGTGCCGATGATCGGGTCGCCGCCGATGCCGATGGCGGTCGAGAAGCCGAGGTCGCGCAGCTCGTACATCATCTGGTAGGTCAGGGTGCCCGACTTCGACACGAGGCCGATGGGGCCCTTGCCCGTGATCGTCGCGGGGGTGATGCCGGCGAGCGACTCGTCGGGCGTGATGATGCCGGGGCAGTTCGGGCCGATGATGCGGGTCTTGCCCCCGATCGCCTTCGCGTGGGCCCAGAGCTCGGCCGAGTCCTTGACCGGCACGCCCTCGGTGATGATGACGAGCAGGCCGATGCCGGCGTCGAGCGCCTCGACGGCCGCGTCCTTCGTGAAGGCCGGCGGCACGAAGACCACCGAGGTGTCGGCGCCGGTGGCCGCCATCGCCTCGGCGACCGTCGCGAACACGGGCAGCTCGACGGCGTTGCCCGCGGCGTCGGTGTGCGACACCGTGGTGCCGGCCTTGCGCGCGTTCACGCCGCCGACGATCTGCGATCCCGCGGCGAGCATGCGGGCCGTGTGCTTCGTGCCCTCCGCGCCCGTGATGCCCTGCACGATGATCTTGGAATCCTTGTTCAGGAAGATCGACATTCTGTTGCTTCTTTCCGTTGGTCTGAAAGTCTGGGTGCCTGCGAGCGGCGGATCAGCGGGCGTTCGCCAGCTCGGCGGCCTTGTCGGCGCCCTCGTCCATGGTCGCGGCGAGGGTGACGAGCGGATGCGCGGCGTCCTCCAGGATGCGGCGGCCCTCCTCGACGTTGTTGCCGTCGAGACGCACGACGAGCGGCTTGTTCGCCGAGTCGCCGAGCTTCGCGAGCGCGCCCACGATGCCGTTCGCGACCGCGTCGCAGGCGGTGATGCCGCCGAAGACGTTCACGAACACCGACTTCACCTGCGCATCGCCGAGGATCACGTCGAGGCCCGCGGCCATCACCTCGGCCGAGGCGCCGCCGCCGATGTCGAGGAAGTTCGCGGGCTTCACGCCGCCGTGGTTCTCGCCCGCGTAGGCGACGACGTCGAGCGTCGACATCACGAGACCCGCGCCGTTGCCGATCACGCCGACCTCGCCGTCCAGCTTCACGTAGTTGAGATCCTGCGCCTTGGCCTTGAGCTCCAGCGGATCCTCCGCGGCCTTGTCCTCGAGCCCCTCGTGCTCGGGGTGGCGGAAGCCGGCGTTCTCGTCGAGCGAGACCTTGCCGTCGAGCGCGATGATGTCGCCCGCACCGGTGAGCACGAGCGGGTTCACCTCGACGAGCGTCGCGTCCTCGCCCGTGTACACCTCGTAGAGCTTCTGGAACACCGGCACGACCTTGCCGAT
>CALMSE010000119.1 GCA_937872275.1 uncultured Leucobacter sp.
GCCCCGCCCCGCCTCTGCCCGGTCCCTCCCGTCGGCCCGGCTGCGCCCCCCGTCGGCCCGACCCCGGCCCCGGCCCCGGCCGATTATTGGGCACTTGTTGCGGGTGCCATCGAGCACTACCCGTAACAAGTGCCCAATATTCGGCTCTTCGCAATCGGGGGTGCGGTTCTGCGGCAAATCGGAACTCGGTGAGCGTCCCCCGCTCCAGGACCCGCCCTCATGCCGTGAGCCGAGCCTCAGCCCGGGCCCGCGCGCCCCGAGGTCGGCACCGCCGCATTCGCCAGTGCGGTGGGTTTCACCTGCCCATACTCATCGCTCTGAGGTGCGGGCACTCCCGCGAGACTGCGCGCGGCTGTGCCGCCCGCGAAGAGAGAGCGGCAAGACCGATCTCGGGTGCGCGTTGGCCCTGGTGGACCGCAGTACAGCACGGAACCGGCTGCTGAAGTGGGTGACGATCCACATGTGGCCCTCCGCTGCAAGGGGCATACCCGGATCAGGATGCACCTCGCATTCCCAGGAGGGATACCTCTCGCGCCGTTCGGGTGTCGGTTTGGCGCAGAACTCCGCGAAATTCTGCGCCAAACCGACACCCGAAGAGGGGAGGGCAAGAAGCAAAGGTCGCGCGGGACGCGGGGAGCGGGAAGCGAGGATCGCGCGGGAAGCGGGAAGCGGGGAGCGCGAAACGGGAAGCGCGAAGCGGGGATCGCGCAGGAACCGCGCGGGAGGGAGTCACCCGGGATCGGGATCCCCCGCGCGACGGGACGGTGACCAACCCGGCCTGGGAATGGAGTCGATGAGCCTGCGCGTATAGGGCTCGCGGGGCGTGTCCAGGATCTCCGCGACGGTGCCGCTCTCCACCACCCGGCCCCGGTGCATCACGATGCAGTCGTCGCAGAGCTGACGGACGACGGCGAGGTCGTGCGAGACGAACAGGTAGGCGACTCCGGTGCGTCGCCGCAGATCGATCAACAGGTTGAGCACCTGGGCCTGGACGCTGACGTCCAGCGCCGAGAGCGACTCGTCGAGCACGACGATGTCCGGGTCGAGGGAGAGCGCTCGAGCGATCGCGGCGCGCTGCCGCTGGCCGCCGGACAGCTCTCGCGGGAACAGCCGGGCGTGGCGCTCATCGAGCCCGACTTGGGCCAGCAGCTCTGCGACGCGAGCGGCGCACGCGGCGCGCGGTATTCGCCGGCGGCGCATGCCCTCCTCGAGCGCTGCGCCGATCCGCTGTCGCGGATCGAACGAGCCGTAGGGATCCTGGAACACCATCTGCACACGGGTGCGGTCGACGTGCCGGTGACGAGGATCCGGGGAGGCCACGGGAGCCCCGTCCAGGAACACGATCCCGGACGACGGCGTCTCCAGGCCCGCGATCATCCGCACCGTCGTCGACTTGCCCGATCCCGACTCCCCGACGATCGCGAGCGAGCCGCCGGCCTCGAGATTCAGCGAGATCCCGTCGACGGCCGTGACGGTCTCCCCGCCCGGGACGGCGAATCGCTTCGTGAGGCCCGCAGCCTCGAGCAGCGGGGCGCTCATGCGGTCGCCCCGATCGATCGGGAGCCGCGGAGCGTCTCGGCATGGTGGCAGGCGACCTGTTCGCCGCCCAGTCCGCCGGGCTTCCGCAATACCCGCAGCTCCCGCAGTTCGGGCGGCACGGTCCGGCACTCCTCGGTCGCGAAGCCGCAGCGGGGCGCGAAGGGGCAGCCCGGGCCGGCCTCGAACGCCGCGATCGGACGCCCGGGGATCGCGGTCAGACGCTCGACGCGATCCAGGCGGGGGCGGGAGGCCAGCAGCCCCGCCGTGTAGGGGTGCGCGGGATGCGCGGACACCGCGTCCGAGCTCCCCGATTCGACGACGCGCCCTGCGTACATGACCGAGATCGAGTCGGTCACGGCCGCAGCCAGATCGAGGTCGTGGGTGACGAACACGAGCCCCAGGCCGCGCGATCGCACCTGCTCCATCAGGATCGCCATCACCTCGGACTGGACGGTCACGTCGAGGGCGGTCGTCGGCTCGTCCGCGAGGATGAGGCTCGGGTTCGGCAGCAGCGCCATGACGATCATGACCCGCTGCAGCAGGCCGCCCGAGAGCTCGTGCGGGTACTGCCGCATCCGGCGCTCCGGATCGGGGATCCCGACCTCGCGGAGCAGCGCCTCGGCCCGGGCCCCGATGCTCGCGCGGTCGGCGTCGCCGCCGCGGCGGGCGCCCTCGACGAGGAAGTCGCCGATCGTGCGGACGGGGTTCGTCGCGGCGCGCGGATCCTGATGGATCATCGACACCCCGTGCGAGCGGTAGGCCCGCAGGGCCGAGCCCCGCAGCGCAGGCACGGATTCCCCTTCGAAGCGGAGCTCGCCGCCGATCCGCGCACCGCGCGGAAGCAGCCGCAGGATCGCCCTCAGCGTCATGCTCTTGCCGGAGCCGGACTCTCCGACGAGCCCGACGACCTCGCCGCGGGCCACGGTGAGATCGACCCCGGCCACGATGGACCGCGCGGCCCCCCGCCGCCCGGTCCGGGCCAGATCGACGCGCAGGTCGCGAAGCTCCAACAGCGGAGCGGTCATGATATCCCTCCCATTCGCCGGGCGACACGGTCCCCGATCAGCGTGAACACCGCGACGGTGACGACGATGGCGGCCCCGGCCGCGAGCGCCTGCTGCGGCGACCCGGCGAGCACCTCGGCCCTGGCGTCGTTCACCATGAGCCCCCACTCCGCAGCCGGCGGCTGCACGCCGAGGCCGAGGAAGGAGATGGCGCTGAGATCCACGAGGGCCGAGCCGAAGCCGATCGCCGCCTGGGCGAGCACGACGGGCATCACGTTGCGCAGGATGTGGCGCGTGCAGATCGCCCAGCCTCCGAGGCCCGCCAGGCGATAGGCCTCGACGTACGGCCGATTCCGTTCGCGGAGCGCCGGGGTGCGCACCATCCGGGCGACGTAGGGGATGTAGACGAGCGAGAGCGCCAGGACCGGCGCCCAGAATCCCACGCCGAAGACGGCTACCGCGATGATCGCGACGAGGATCCCCGGAACCGAGAACATCACGTCGAGGACGCGGGTGAGGATCCGGTCGACGAAGCCTCCGTGCCACGCTGCGGCGATGGCGATCGCGGTGCCGAGGACGATGCTGACCAGCATGACGACCCCGGGGCCGAGCAGGCTGAGGCGGGTCCCCACGAGCAGGCGGGAGAGGACGTCGCGGCCGAGCGCGTCGGTGCCGAGCAGGTGCGCGGCCGAGGGGCCCTGCGAGGCCGCGAGGAGGTCGGTCTGGTCCGCCGGATACGGCGCTATCGCCGGGCCGACGGCGCCGATGAGGAGGATGAGGATCGCCGCGGCCGCGAGGATCCAGCCCGCCGGGCCGCTCTCCGGCACCCTGAACCGCCGGCCGCCCCTTGCGGTCGGCACTGCGGCCGTCGTCGTACCTGTCGACATCAGCTCCTCCTGGTCCGCGGGTCGAGGGCGCGGTGCGCGACGTCTATCACGGTCGTGGCGACGACGAAGACGCAGATGACGATCATCGAGACCGCGAGCACCACGGGCGCATCCTTGTCGGCGACCGCCGCCACCAGCAGCGACCCGAGTCCGTCGAGCGCGAAGGCGCCTTCGACCACCACCGACCCCGCCACGAGACCCGCGACCGTCACCGCCGCGACGGTGAGGATCGGCAGGGCGGCGTTCCGGAGGACGTGGCGCCGCACCACATCCGCGCCTCGCAGCCCCCGGCCTATCGCCGTCGCGACGTGCTCGCGACCCGCCTCCTCGGCGACGGCGACGCCCGTCATCTGCATGACGTAGGCCGTCCAGCTGATCGCGAGCGCGACGGCCGGCAGGAGCAGATGCCAGATCCGGTCGAGGAAGGCGTCTCCGGCGCCGAAAGTCGGGAACCAGCCGAGACCGACGGCGAACACGGACACGAGGACGCTCGCGGCCACGAATCCGGGGATCGCGATCCCGACGGCGGCGAGAAGCGCCGCCCAGGGCCGGAACCGGTGCCGCAGACCGGCCAGGGTTCCGAGGCCGATGCCGACGATGAGGATGAGGATCCCAGCCATCACGACGAGCAGCACAGTCGTGGCGACCCGCGGCCCGATGAGCGCTATCACGTCCGTCCGATAGGTGTAGGAGACCCCGAAGTCGCCGCCGACGATGCCCGCGAGCCAGTCCCCGTAGCGGACGAGCACGGGGCCGTCGAGCCCGAGACTCTCGCGGAGCGCCTCCCGCTGAGCGTCCGTCGCGGTCCCCCCGAGGATCCGCGCGACAGGGTCGCCCGGGGCGAGGTTCAGGGCCATGAACACGATGAAGGAGGAGACGAGGATCGTCGCGAGCGGCGCGACGATGTAGCGCACGGCGGCGGCGACCGCCGTGCGCGCACGGCGATGCATCGCGGGCGCCTCTCCCGTCCGGATCGCGATCGTCGTCATCGTTCAGCCGTCCCCTACTGAGCGGCGCCGATGAATGCCATCTGAGGCGTCGTCCAATAGGCGAACGAGGTGATCGCCCCGGTGAGCCGGTCGTTCACGAAGGAGACGGTGTGGAGCCCGAGGATCGGGACCGTCGCGTTCGCCGCCTCGTAGTCGGTCTGCGCTCTCACGAAGACCTCCGCCTGCTCCGCGGCGTCGAAGGTCTGCCGCGCGGTCGTCAGCGCCTCGGTCACCGCGGGATCGTCGAACCGGGTGAAGTTGAAGAAGGCCTCCGGCAGGAACGTGAAGCCTGCGGGCTCCAGCGGATCCTGCACGGCGTTGAACGACTGCATGAGCAGGAAGTCGAGCCCCTCGCGCGCCGCCGGGTCATAGGTCGCCTGGGCGTAGGTCAGAGGCTGCAGCGCCGAGATGCTCACCTGGACCCCTGCGGCGGCGGCGCGCTCCTGGACGAGCTGTGCGACCTGGCTCTGAGTCGCGTCGCCCGCGGCGATGCCGATCACCAGTTCCTCTCCGGCGTACCCGGATGACTCCACGAGCGACTTCGCGGCGTCGATGTCGAAGCCGCGCGACGCAGTCAGCTCGTCGTAGGCCGACTGATAGACGCCGCTCGTGCCCGCGGGCCAGGTCACCGGCGTGATGAAGGCGTACAGCGGATCGGCCGCTCCGCGGTAGACCGCCTGGGCGATGCCCTCGCGATCGATGAGGTGCTGGAAGGCCTGTCGCAGATCGGCGTCGGCCATCGGGCCGGAAGGGCCGGCGACGTACAGCTGGAGCGACTGGGTGGAGGGCCCGAAGTTCAGGCTTCCGTTCTCCGCGGCTTGGAGCGAGGCGAAGGTCGCGGCGGGCAGCTCGTAGGCCCCGTCGATCTCGCCCGCCTCGAGCGCCTGCGCGAGCGCGGTCGCGTCGGTGATGAACGAGAAGTCGATCCGCTGCGCGAACGGCTGGCGATCCGGGTTCCAGTAGGCGTCATTGCGCTCCAGGACGATCGAGCTGCCCGGCTCCCAGCCGACGAGCGAGAACGGGCCGCTGCACATGACCCCGATACCCGCGGTGCCGAACGCGTCGCCCGCCGACTCCGCGAAGGCCTGCTGCACGACGGCGCCCGCGATCGTCGACATCTCGGGGATGAACAGCGTGTCCGGCGTCGAGAATCTCACGGTCACGCTCTGCGGACCGGACACCTCGACCGAGGAGACATTCGCGAACACGTAGCTCACCATCGCCAACGGGTCCATCGATCGCTCGAGGCTGAAGGCGACGTCCTCCGCCGTGACCGGCGATCCGTCCCAGAAGGTCGCGTCGGACCGGAGAGTGAAGAGGATCTCCGTCGGGCTCACCTGCTCGTAGTCGGCGAGGTTCGGCGACACTTCGAAGTTCTCGTCCACGGTGAGGAGCGGCTCGCAGAGATTGCTCACGACCTGGCCCGCGCTGTAGGTGCCCGCGCCGCGGGGGTCGAGCGTGTCCGGTTCGCCGAGGCTGAGGTTCCACTTGATCTCCTCGACATCGCCCGCAGGGGCGGCCTGTCTCGAGATCAACTCGGGCGCCTCGAAGGAAGGGGTCGACGACTGGGCTCCGGCGGAGCAGCCGCTGAGCAGGACGCCGGCCATGGCGAGCACGATGAGCGCGGCGGCCTTCCGATTCCGGAAGAGGCCGCGCGAGGAGTGGTGGTACGAGGGCATGGGATCCGTTTCCTGTCTTCGTTGGCGGGGTGGATGAGTTTTAGTGTAGCGTTTAATGTATAACGATCAATATTTAAAAATCAATCGCCACGATCGGATGCCGCCGAGAGGCGCGGAGACGGGCGGAGACGGCACGGGCTCAAGGAGGAGCATGACCATCGACATCAGTACCGGACTGACCTCGCTGCTGCAGCCTCGGTCGATCGCAGTCGTGGGCGCATCGGCGCGGCGCGCGAACGCCGCGGGCACGCTCGTGGCGGGCAACCTGCTGAGCGCAGGTTTCGACGGGGAGCTGCATCTCGTGAACCCGAGCGGAGCCGAGATCCACGGCCGCCTCGCCCTGCCCTCGATCCGGGCGCTGCCGCCCGTGGACGCGGCGGTGCTCGCCGTGCCCGCAGCGGCCGTCCTCGACAGCCTCGTCGAGCTCGAAACATCGGGGTGCCGCTCGGCGATCGTTCCGAGCTCCGGACTCGACGCGGCGTCCCTCGAGCGGATCCGCTCTTTCGCGGGCACGAGCGGCATGATCGTGCACGGTCCCAACTGCATGGGCCTCGTGAACCTCACCACCGGCACGCCGCTCTGGATCGGAGAGGGCGGCCTCGCCGAGACGCCCACCGGCTCAGCCGCTCTGATCACCCAATCGGGTTCCGCCGCGATCTTCGTCGCCCGCTCGGCATGGCCCGTCGGTTTCTCCAAGATCATCTCGACAGGGAACGAGGTCTCGGTCACGACGGCGGACTACATTGACTGGCTCGCCGACGACGAGGCCACGTCGGTCATCGCCCTCGTCGTCGAGTCGATCCCCGACGGCCGGCGCTTCGCCGAGGCCGCGCGGCGAGCGCAGGAGCACGGCAAGCCGGTGATCGCGCTGAAGGTCGGCCGTTCTTCGGCGGGAGCACGAGCGACCACCGCGCATACGGGAGCCCTCCTCTCCTCGTCCCGCGCGTATGACGCGTACTTCGACGCGATCGGCGTGCCCGTCCTGCACGACTACGACGAGCTCGCGAGCACCATCCAGCTCCTCGTGCGGTCCGACGAGCGACCCCGGGTGACGCCCGGCATCGGAGTGCTGACCATCTCCGGCGGGCAGGCCGCTCTGGCCGCGGACCTCGCGGAGGATCTCGGCATCGACCTCCCCTCCTTCTCGGCGGAGACGCAGCATGCGCTGGCCGCCCTGATGCCGGACGTCCCTCCCCACAATCCCTACGACGGCGGCGGCAGCGTCGTGGCCCCGTCCGGAACCTATGCGCGGGTGCTGCGAGTGCTCGCGGACGCCCCCGAGTTCGGCGCCGTCATGGTCGTCCTCGACGCGCAGTCGACGCTGAGCGAGGCGGAGATCCGGTTCGAGGATCCCTACGTCCTCTCGGCGCGCGGCATCCGCGAGGAGGGGTGCCGGAATCCACTGGTCATCGCCTCGAGTTCCTCGCTCGACATCCATGCGAGAACCCTCGGGCTCGCCGACGGCGTCGTCCCGGTCATCCGCGGCATCAGGAACGCCCTCGTCGCCCTGTCCTCCGCCGCGAAGGCGGAGCATCCGGAGCGCCGCTCGGCCCGGCGCCCCGCGGACCTGCCCTCGCCCGAGACGGTCGCGGAATGGCGATCGCGCATCTCGGCGGGCATCGACGCCGAGCTGACGCGCGAGCTGCTGGGCGCCTACGGGATCCCGTTCGTCCGGTCCCGCACGCTTCCGGACGAGACCGCGGCGGTCGCGTATGCGGAACGGCTCGGCTATCCGGTCGTGGTGAAGGTGGACTCGCCGGATCTGCCGCATCGATCGGATGTGGGCGGGGTCGTGCTCGACATCCACGACGCCGGGCAGCTGAGGGCGGCCGTCGCCTCCATCTGCGCGAATGTCGGGCGGCGGGCTCCGGACGCGCGGATCCTCGGCTACGAGGTGCAGCGACAGGTCCCTTCCGGTGCGGTCGAGGCCTTCGTAGGCTTCACGGTGGACGCGCGGATCGGCGGATCGGCGGCCTGCGGGCTCGGTGGGACGCTCGTCGAGCTGCTCGACGACGCGGCCACCGCGCATACCCCCGTCGACGAGAGCACGGCGCGCCTGCAGATCGCGGCGACGAGGCTCGGCGCGCTTCTGGACGGGCACCGCAACCTCGTGACGCGAACCGATGTCGCTCCGCTCGCGAACGTCGTCGCCCGCCTCTCCTGGATGGCCGAGGATCTCGGAACGGTGCTCGCGGAGGCCGACCTGAACCCGATCATGGTCACCCCGGGGACGGGCGAGGTCGACGTGGTGGACGCGTTGCTCGTACCCCGCCTCCCGGCCGAGGTCAGGACGCCATGAGCCCACGCAATGCGATGTCGAGCACCTCGCGCTGCCGCTCGGGCGGCCAGAGGTCGGGGTGCTCGACGCGGGAGAGGACGATCCCGTTGACGACGCTGCGAAGGTACGCCGACGCGAGCTCGACGTCGATGCCCAGCCCGAGTTCGGCCACGTGCTCGGCGAGCCTGCCGCGCATGGTCTCCTCCATCGCGTCGAAGAACCGCTGGATGCCCGGGCTCTCGCCGGTGTGCGAGATGAGCGCTATCCGTCCGGCCTCGCGCGCCCGTGACTCCTCGTCGAGGGGAAGCAACCACTCGAGCAGGATGCGGAGCCGCTCTTCGGGTGAGGAGTCGCGCTCCAGCTCCACCAGTTCCGTGTCGTACGTGGAGATGAGGTCGTCCACGATCGCCTCGAAGAGGTCGTCGCGGCTGGCGACGAAGTGCGTGATGAGCGTGATCGACCCGCCGAGCTCATCGGCGAGGGTCCGCAGGGTGAGGGCCGAGGCGCCCCCTCTCGCCAGGATCCGCACCGCGGCATCCGTGATCTCGCGACGCCGCTCCGCCGGGTCCACGTATTTGGGCACGATCAGACTTCCATTCCGTCGAGGACCGATCCGGTCCGTCAATAAATAATAAACGCTATACGTCAGAGAGGCGAGGCGATGGATCCCATCGAACGCATCCGAGTGCCCTGGTCCGAGGTGGACGAGCTGCCCGGAAGGGATTTCACCAGCCGGTGGATCCACGTCGCCCCGGAGATCCGCGCGCTGTTCGAGCGAGCCTCCTACATCGACCTCAACGAGCACCGCCTCGCCGGGTTCCCCACCGATCTGATCGAGGGATTCCACCTCCTCTCGCTGCTGGATCACCTGGCGAACGGCGTGCTCTCCATCGACGATCCCGGCTGGAGCGGGCTGAACTACGGCTTCGACCGGGTGCGGTTCGTCTCCCCGGTGCACGTGGGGGACCGCTTCCGACTGATCGGGCACGTCGAGAGCGTGACCTCGAAGGGAGACGCGCGACTGGTGCGCCTGCGGTGCGCACTCGAGGTCGAAGGAGGGTCGCGCCCGGCCGTCGCAGCCGACTGGCTCGTGTACTGGATGGCCGAAGGCGCCTGACCCGGCTCAGGCCTTGTTCGCCATTCCGGCGTCCACGGCCACCTCGACTCCGGTGATGTATCGCGCATCGTCCGAGGCCAGGAACAGCATGGCATTCGAGATGTCGACCACCTCGACCCAGGGCACGCCCAGCGGGTTGAGTTCCCGCACGACCTCAGCGACATCCTCCTTCGTGGGGTTCTCGACGTCGGGCCGCATCACCCGGAAGAAGTGACTGTTGTTCACCATCGGCGTCCACACGAGGCCGGGGTGGACGATGTTGACCCGAATGCCCCTCGGCCCCAGCTCGTTCGCGAGGGCCTTCATCACCCCGACAGCCCCGTGCTTCGAGGCGACGTAGTGCACTTCGTCGACCGTGCCGCGGATGCCGCAGTAGGAGCCCGTGATGATGATCGCTCCCCCGCTCTCGCGGAAGTGCGGGAGCACCGCCTTGATGGTCTTCTTGTAGACACCGCCGAGATTGATGTCGATCACATCGCGCCACGCGCTCTCCTCGAGGCTCTCGATCGGTGCGAAGGTCTCGATCGCGGCATTGGCGAGCACGACGTCGATCGGACCGAGCTCCTCGGCCCCGCTCGCGGCGACGGCGGAGAGCGCCTCGAGGTCGCGCACGTCGGCCTCCGCCGTCACGATCCGCGCCCCCAGGGCGCGAACAGCAGCGGCGGTCTCCGCAAGGCCGCTCGGAGCATCTCCGGACCCCGTCCGCGGCGGGGCGAGATCGACCGCGATGATCGCAGCGCCCTCCGCTGCGAACCGGAGGGCATGCTCGCGTCCCTGCCCCCGCGCGGCACCCGTGACGAATACGACCTTGCCATCGAATCTTGCCATCTCTCGTCTCCTGTCCATCGGCGCGAGGGGCTTGTGCCCTCCCCTTCGAAAGATTATATTAAGAGTGTTATACAACGTCCACTGTGTTTAAAACTCGACGGATCACGGCATCGTGCAGATGCCCCGGAGCAAGGAGTCCATTCAATGAAGTTCGGCCTCATCAGCATCCCGATGGCTCTCGATTACGCGGCGGGTCGCCAGACTCTGCCGGAGGTCATCGATTGGGACCTCACGGTCGCCGAGGCGGCCGATCGCGCCGGCATCGACGCGATGTTCTTCGCGGAGCACTACACGCTCGGCATCGAGGCCTCCCCCGCACCCGACCTCATGATCGCCGCGGCATCCCAGCGCACGACGCGGCTCAAGCTGGGCGCGATGGGCCACCTGCTGCCGTACCACAACCCGATCGCGCTCGCCTTCCGCCTCATGTGGCTGGATCACATGACGGGCGGCCGCTACATCGCGGGCCTCGCGCCCGGAGCCTATCCCAGCGATGCGGCGCTGTTCGCGACGGGCGGGGAGAACGCGAAGATGTTCCTGGAAGGGCTCGACATCGTCGAGGCCGCATGGACGAAGCCCGGTCCCTACACGATCGACGGGGACTACTGGACGATGGCGATGCCGGGGTACGACGAGTCGTTCCACGGCCCGCACCTGAAGCCCGCGCAGTCGCCCCGCCCCCGCATCCTGCTCACCGGGATGAGCCCGAACTCGCCGACCCTCGCCGAGGCGGGCAGGCGCGGCTTCCACCCGGTGAGCCAGCAGGTGGGAGCCGACGTTCTCGCCAATCACTGGGAGACCTACGCGAGCGCAGCGGTCGCCGCCGGGCATGTCCCCGACCGCGAGAACTGGATCGTCGCACGCGAGGTGCTCGTCGGCGACACCGACGAGCAGGCGCTGGCGCTCGCCCGCAACATCGGCCTCAGCCGCCTGTGGGAGGAGTACATGATCCCCGTCTTCAAGAAGCTCGGCCTCACCGGCTTCCTGACCGGCGGCGCGATCCCGGACGACGAGCTGACCGTCGACTGGCTGTTCGAGAACTTCTTCATCATCGGCTCTCCGGACACCGTCGCGACGGGCATCCGCGCGCTCTACGAGCGCACCGGCGGATTCGGCACGATCATCTCCACGGTCCAGGACTATCGGCACGCGCAGGACGCCTACCGGCACCACCTGGAACTGCTCGCGAACGAGGTGCGGCCGCTCCTCGCCGATCTCGCCTCGCAGGGCGCATGACAGGCGTCACCGGGCCGCAGCAGGACGACGGCGCGACGAGGATGCTCTGGATCGATGGGCGGCGCACGCCGCCCATCTCCGCAGGCGTCATCGATGCGGTGGACTGCGCCACGGGCGAAGTCTACGGCCGCGTGCCGGACGGGGTCGCGGCCGACGTCGACCGGGCGGTCGCGGCGGCGCGACGCGCGTTTCCCGCGTGGGCGGCGATCTCCTCGTCCGAGCGCGCCGGACTGCTGCACGCCGCGGCGCGGAGACTCGTGGCGCTCGCTGACGAGCTCGCCCCGCTGCTGCAGCGCGAGACGGGCTACAGCATCGGAACGATCAACCCCTCGTACTTCGAGTTCTCGGCCGAGATCATCGACTACTACGCCGAGCTCGCCCGGTCGGAGACCGGGCGAGTGGTCCCCTCGATGTCGAATCCGACCGAGCACCTCGAACTGGTCGTGAAGCAACCGATCGGGGTGGCGGGCTGCTTCCCGCCGTCCAACTACCCGATGGTGCTGCTCGTCTGGAAGATCGCGCCGGCACTCGCGGCCGGCAACACCGTCGTGGTGAAACCGCATCCGTCGAACCCCCTCATCGCCCTCGAGCTCGCGGAGCGCGTCTTCGGCGACCTCCCTCCGGGCGTGCTCAACGTCGTCACGGGCGACCGCGAGGCGGGACAGCGCCTGACCGAGCACCCGGACGTGCCGGTCATCGCCTTCACGGGGAGCACGGCCGTCGGCACGGCGATCGCCGAGGCGGCGGCGCCGCTGCACAAGCGCCTGAACCTCGAGCTCAGCGGCAGCGATCCGGCCATCGTCGCCGCCTCCGCGGATCTCGACCTGGCCGCCGCCGCGATCTCCTACGCCGGCTTCAAGAACGCGGGTCAGATCTGCGTGAGCACCGAGCGGGTATTCGTCGTCGACGAGGTCTACGAGGATTTCCTCGAGAGACTCCGCGTGAGGACCGAGGCGCTGCGGCTCGGCGACGGTCTCGACCCCGAGGTCGATGTGACCCCCCTGCGCACGCCCGGGGCGAGAGCGCGCGTCGCCGCGCTCGTCGACGATGCCGTCCGGCGCGGCGCACGCCTGGTCGCGGGCGGGGGCTCGGACCCGATCGGAACCGGATGCGCCTACCCGCCGACGATCGTCGCAGACGCTGCGGAGGACACGCGATTGCTGCGCGAGGAGGCCTTCGGTCCGGTCGTCACGATCGTCCGGGTCGGGGACTTCGAGGAGGCGCTCGAACGCGCGAACGATCACGAGTTCGGCCTGGGCGCGACCCTGTACTCCAGGGACCCGCGAGAGGTCCACGAGTTCATCCGCCGTATCGACGCCGGGAACATCTGGATCAACGATCCGATGGGCGACAACGTCGCCGCCCCCTTCGGCGGTCTCAAGGGCTCGGGCCTGTCGCGGGAACTCGGCCCGGAGGGGCTGGACGTGTACCGGGTGACGAAGCACGTCGTCTGGGACACTCACGGACGCATCAAGAGGCACTGGCTGCCGCGGCGGTCGGGGCAGTAGGGAGAAGACGATGGGACGGGTCAGCGGAAAGGTCGCGCTCATCAGCGGCGGGGCACGGGGGATGGGCGCGTCGCACGCGCGCCTCCTCGTCGCCGAGGGCGCGCGCGTGGTCATCGGCGATCTGCTCGACGACGAGGGGGAGCGCCTCGCGGAGGAGTTGGGCGACGCCGCGCGCTACGTGCGCCTCGACGTCACCGACTACGCCAGCTGGACCGCGGCGGTCGAGGCCGCCGCCGGCGAGTTCGGCCGCCTCGACATCCTCGTCAACAACGCGGGCATCATCGGCTTCGGCTCGATCGAGGAGTACGCCCTGGAGGCGTGGGACTCCGTCATGGCAGTCGATCTCACCGGCGTCTTCTACGGCATCCGCGCGGCGACGCCCGCCCTTCGCGATGGCGGTGGGGGCTCCATCGTGAACATCTCCTCCGCCGCGGGCCTGCAGGGCTACGAGGGGCTGTCCGCCTACACCGCCGCGAAGTTCGGCGTTCGAGGCCTCACGAAGAGCGCCGCGCTCGACCTCGCACGGCACGGCATCCGCGTGAACTCGGTGCACCCCGGAGACATCCGCACGCCGATGACGGCGGGGATCGAGGAGTCCCCGGCGCACGTCGCGCAGCACCGCCTCGGCGAGCCCTCGGAAGTGAGCAGCATGGTGCTGTTCCTGGCGAGCGACGAGTCGAGCTTCTCGACCGGCGCCGAGTTCGTGGTCGACGGCGGCGAGACGGCCGGCCTGGCCTCGGCCGGGCCGAGTTGACCCGAGCCTGGTGGCGCTATCGTGCGGCCAGAGGCGGTCGTCGTGCGGCGGGAGGAGGCAGGAGCGCCGATCCGCCTTCGCGAAGTTCGATACCCTCGAATGCGTGAGTGAGGTTTCAGGGCGCACGGCGCTCTTGCGCGCGACGGTCGTGATCGTCGCGAACGGCGGCTTGCGCGCGCTCACCTACCGCGCCGTCGCGGCCGAGGCCGGCGTCTCGCACGGGCTCGTGCGCCACCACTTCGGCACGCGCGATCAGCTCATCGCCGACGCGATGGACTTCGCCATCGACGAGAGCCTGCGCGGCACGAACATGCTGAACGGCGGATCGAGCCCGGCCGACTTCGCCGCGGGCATCGAGTCGCTCGCCGATCGCGAGGGCGACATCCAGGCCTTCCAGTACGAGCTGCTGCTCGAGGCCCGCCGACGGCCCGAGCTGCGCGCGCACGCCGAGCGCCACTACCGCGCGTACCGCGACGCGATCCTGCAGCAGCTGCGGCGACTGGGAGTGGAGCGCGCCGAGGAGGAGGGCCTCGCCGATCTCATCTGGTTCGCCCTCGACGCGATCGTGTTCAAGCAGCTCGTGGTGCCCGGCGACGTGGGGCCGGCGCTGGCGCGCATCCGCGCGCTCGTGGAGGCCGCCGCGCGGCCCTGATCCGCCCCCTCCGCCGTCCGCATCGCGAGGGTCATCTTTTCCTTGACTATCCAAGTGGATAGTTCTAGGCTGGCGACACGAGCGAAGGGAGCACGCCGCCGTGTCCGACACCACCATCGAATTCCTCTATCTGAACGAGCCCGACATGATCGCCGCGGGCGTCACCGACATGGCCGACTGCGTCGACACCATGAGCGAGATGCTCGTCGACTTCAAGCGCGGCGACTACCGCATGGCCGGCGTCGAGAACGACCTGCACGGCGCCCAGATCTACTTCCCCCAGGAGTCGCCCTTCGCCGGCATGCCGCTCGACGGACCCGACCGCCGCTTCATGGCGATGCCCGCCTACCTCGGCGGCAGCTTCCAGATGGCGGGCTGCAAGTGGTACGGCTCGAACGTCGAGAACCGCAAGATCGGGCTGCCCCGCTCCATCCTCATGTTCACGCTCAACGACAAGGACACGGGCGCGCCCCTCGCCCACATGTCGGCCAACCTGCTGAGCGCCTACCGCACGGGGGCCATCCCAGGTGTCGGCGCCCGCCACCTCGCCCGCGAGGACGCGAGAGTCGTCGGCATCGCGGGCCCCGGCCCCATGAACCGCACCTCGCTCGAGGGGCTCATCGCCGCGCGCCCCGGCATCGACACCATCAAGGTGTTCGGCCGCAGTCAGGGCGGCGTCGACAAGTTCATCGCCTGGGCGCGCGAGACGTTCCCGCAGCTGCGGACCATCGAGCAGGTCGACTCGCTGCAGGCGGCCACCGAGGGCTCCGACATCGTGAGCATCGCGATCCCCAGCCCCTCGGGCAGCGAGCACTACCCCTCCATCGCCGACGAGTGGGTGAAGCCCGGCGCGCTCATCATCTGCTCGGCGCACCTCGCACTCGAGGAGAGCCTGGTGCGGCGCGCCCGCCACGTCGCCGACGCGAGGAGCATCTACGAGGCCTGGGCCGCGGAGATCCCGGGCCTCGCCCACGAGGTGGTGGGCATCTGGGGCATGCACCTCGTCGACCGCGTGCGCGACGGCCGCATGACCGCCGAGCAGTTCGAGGACCTCGGCGAGATCATCGAGGGCGACACCCCCGGCCGCACGAGCGATGACGAGGTGTTCGTCTATTCGGTGGGCGGCATGCCCGTCGAAGACGTGGCCTGGGCGACGAAGGTGTACCGCAACGCGCTCGAACGCGGCATCGGCACCAAGCTGAAGCTGTGGGACGAGCCGGCGCTCGCGTAGACGCCTCCCGCCCCTGACGAACTGACGAGAGCTTCCGGAGAACGGAGAGGATTCGAATGGACCTGCAGAAGACCGATGTGCTGGTGATCGGTGCCGGAGCCGTGGGCTCGATGGCGCTGTGGCAGCTGTCGAAGCGCGAGGGACTCGACGTCGTCGGCATCGAGCAGTACGGCCGGGTGCACTCGCACGGCTCGTACGCCGGCGAGACCCGCGTGTTCCGCACCGCCGTGCACGAGGGCGGCACCTACGTGCGCATGATCCAACGCTCGCGCGACCTCTGGCGCGAGCTCGAGGCCGAGTCGGGCCGCGACATCTACTCCGAGGTCGGCTGCCTGTCGATCGCGCCCGAGGGCTTCCCCGATCTCGAGGTCGCGATGGGCACGGTGCGCGAGTTCGGCATCCCGCATCGGGTGCTCTCGACCGAGGAGCTCCGCGCGGAGTACCCGCAGCACATCGTGCGGGACGGCGACATCGCCCTGCTCGACGAGCACGGCGGCGGGCTGCGCCCGGAGGTCGCCGTGATGAGCGCGCTCGACCTCGCCGAGGCGAACGGCGCGCGGCTCTTCTTCAACACCCCCGTCATCGACATCGAGGAGCGCCCCGAGGGCGTCGTCGTGCGCACCCCGCAGGGCGCCTGGCTCGCGGGCACCGTGGTGATCGCCTCCGGCTCCTGGTCCACCCGTCTGCGCCCCGAGCTCAAGGAGCTGCTGCGCCTGCAGGTGCTCGGGCTCACCTGGTTCATGCCGAAGAACCCCGAGGCGTTCGTGCCCGCGAGGTTCCCGGCGTTCCTGCGCGACGCGGGATCCGTGCACTTCTTCGGCGCGCCCAGCTTCGACGGCTACGCGTTCAAGGCCTGCGGCAACCCCGAGTGGCCGGTCTTCCGCGACGTCGCCGAGGTGCCCACCCATCACACCCGCGCCGAGCTCATCAAGATCGGCCAGCTCGCCGCCGAGCTCTTCGACGGGGTGAACCCCGAGCCGGTGCGAGAGAGCGTGCACCACTGCGCCTACACCCCCGACCGCCTGCCCGTGGTCGACCGCACGGATCGCGTCGTCACGATCGCCGGCCTCTCGGGCCACGGCTTCAAGTTCTCGCCCCAGCTCGGCGAGTGGGCCGCGCAGCTCGTGACGGGCGAGGAGAACACGGTGGATCCGCGCTTCGCGCTCGCCGAGCACATGAAGCGGTTCGCCGTCACCGGGCCGTACACGGGCGGCGGGCACTAACGGCTTCCGGGCCGCGTTCGGACGGTCAGCGCTGCGGGGGCTGGCCACCGCCCTGACCGCCGGGCATTCCGCCCCCGCCCCCGGGCATCCCGCCGCCCGGACCCATGCCCGTGGCCATGGACTCGTCCCAGGCGGCGCCGTTCGCCACCACCGTGCCCTCGGCGACCGAGACCGCGCCGTTCGCGTCGAGCGGCCCGTCGCCGCCGTTCGCCGCGCTCGTGATCGTGACCGAGCCGCCGCTGATGGCGATCGATCCGTTCGAGTCGAGTCCGTCGAAGCCCGCGCGCACCGTGACCGTGCCCCCCGAGATCTCGAGGCGCTCGCCGGTGTCGGCCTCCCGATCGGCGACCCCCGTGAACTCGGTGCCGGCGATGCGCGCCTGCAGCTCCGCGTTGCCCGAGGCGTTGATGCCGTCGTCGGAGGCGGTGACGTCGATCGTGCCGCCGCCGATGCCGATGTTCGCGGCCTCGACGCCCTCGGTGGAGGCGGTCACGGTGACGCTCGGCGCCGGGGTGTCAGCGATCTCTCCGATCGAGACGACGACCTCGGCCTTCACCCCGTCGTCGACCACCTCCGCGGTGACGGTGCCGCCCGCGATGACCGTGTCGGTGAACGCCTGCAGCCCGTCGTCGCCGGCCTCGATGCCGATCGAACCGCCGCTCACGTAGATGTAGCCGCGCGTCCAGTCGATCTCTTCGCCGAGCTCCTTCCCGTCGTCGCCGTCGCTCTTCAGGCCGTCGCCACCCGTCGCGGTGAGTTCGAGGGTGCCGCCCTCGACCGCGAGCGCATCCTTGCCGCGCAGCGCGTCGTCCGCCGCGACCACGGTGAGCGCGCCGCCGAGGATCACGAGGTCGTCCTTCGAGACGATGCCGTCGTTGCCGTTGCCGGTCACCGCCAGCGACCCGGTGCCCGAGATCGTGAGGTCGGTGTCGGCCCAGATCGCGGCATTCGCCTCGGCCTCCTCCGCGTACGAGGCGGCATCGCTCACGGTGTTCCGCGAGCCGTCGGCGAGGTGGATCGCCACGTCGTCGGCGGTCCGCACCTCGATGGCGGCACCGGCAGCGTTCGAGATGTCGGCCCCGTCGAGGATGAGCACGACGAGCGCGTCGTCGGGGGCCGCGACGACGACCTGCCCCTGCAGTGCACCGCTCAGCCGGTACACGCCCGCCTCGGAGATCGTGACCGTGGAGCCGTCGGAGGAGACCCCGGCGGCGGCCTGCGCGCCGGATCCCGTCAGCGTCACGTCGACCGCGTCGGATTCGGACCACTCGTCC
This sequence comes from uncultured Leucobacter sp., assembly GCA_937872275.1. Lineage (GTDB taxonomy): Bacteria > Actinomycetota > Actinomycetes > Actinomycetales > Microbacteriaceae > Leucobacter. Next base: position 18,200 of record CALMSE010000119.1, read on the forward strand.
TCGTTCACCACGGTGTAGTCGGCGTTCTCGGCCATGACCGCTGTCGGCGACAGGTCCGAGTCCAGCGCGTCGGCGGCCTGCAGCGTCGGCTCGGTCGCCTCGGACGCGTTCGAGGCGACGCTCGCCGAGGTGGCCGTGCAGCCCGCGAGCAGCAGGCCCGAGGCGATCAGGGCGGTGGTGAGCAGGATGGGGCGTTTCATGGGGTCTCTCCGTTTCGGATCTCGGTCTGGAAGGGGCCGCGCAGCACGCGCGCCCACTTGTTGCTCGGGAGCTCGGGGTGGAGCGCCGCCGTGCCGGTGCCGAACTTGCTGATGCCGGTGGGGCGGCGCCCGGCCCGCCACAGCGCACGATCGAGCGCGCTCGCGCGGCCGGCCGACTTCGACTCGACGATCGCATAGCCGGGCAGGTCCACCTCGCGGCCGTCGGGGCCGCTCCAGCGGAGCTCCGTGTCGAAGGTCGCCCGGCTGCCGCAGGGCAGCAGCAGGGTCGCCCGGCGGTATCGGCTGGTCATCGACGGGCCGAGCAGATCCACGATCGCGGCGTCGTGCCCGTGCTCGCCCAGCACCGCGCCCGCGTAGACGCGACCCGCCCGGGTGAGCCTCGTCAGGTTCACCGGCTCGTAGCCGATGCGCTGCTTGACGGTGGTGCCGCGGCCGTCCTTCGTCTTCACCTCGAGGAAGCAGCCGCCCGTGTCGACGTAGCGGCGCGTGCGCAGCTTGAAGCGGTGCCTGCGCTTCTGCGCGGTGAGCCGGTAGGCGAGGCGGTCGGGGGTGTCGAAGTAGACGGACTCGTAGCCGAAGGCCCGCAGCCCCCCGATCTGGAGCGCGCGGCTGCGGGGATCGAGCACGGCCATGGCCTCGGCCGCGAGCTCCGCGGGGAGCAGGTACTTGCGGTCGACCCGGGTGAGCAGCTCCGCCTCGCCGACCAGCTCGCCGAGCGTCACCGGCTCGAAGCGGTCCACCGGCAGTGGGCGGGGCCCGGGGGCGCGGAGCGCGGGGGCCGCGTTCGGGATGGGGCCCGTCGCCACGCCGGCCCCGGCGCTCACGACGCCACCTCCGTGCGAGCGGCCCGGCGCACCTGTCGGGGCGAGGCGCCCTGCGGGTCGAGCCGGTAGCGCACGTCGACGAGCGTCGAGTCGTTCACGAGGTCGAGCTGCTGCACGGTCAGCGAGGTGACGGTCGCGCCCAGGCGCGCCTCGAGCTCGTCGCGCAGCTCGGACTCGAGGGCGTAGGCGCGGTCGAGGCGCACCACCTGGTGGCGGCTCCGCGCGAGCAGTGAGGGGTGATCCACCGCCCACATGACGACGAGGATGAGCGCGATGAGCGCGGCCGGCAGCAGCAGGCCGCCGGAGGGCAGCCCGCCGATGAGCCCCATCGCGAGCGCCGCGAAGTAGTAGGCGACCTCGCGCTGCGAGATCTCCGAGGAGCGCAGCCGGATGATGCTCAGCACCCCGAAGAGGCCGAGCCCCAGGCCGAGGGCGACCTCCGCGGTGCCGAGCACCGTCGCGACGGCGAGCACCCCGACGTTGACGCCGAGGAAGGCGACGACGAGATCCCGGCGGCGGTGGCGCGGGTAGTAGATGCCGAGGGCGAGCACGAGAGCCGCGACGATGTCGACGGCGATGAGTGCGAGGCTGGTGGTGGTCACGGGGGCTCCTTGTTCGGGTGCCCCCAGTCCAGTCGGTTCGGCTATGCCGACCCTATGAAACGGCTCGAAAAGCGCCGCCAGACCGCGGCGGGCGCCGCCCGCGGTGCGCCTTGTCCGCACCTGCGCAGCTCCGCCATCCGCACGCGCCCGTCGAGGACCGCACAAATGGGCGGGGCGGATCCGTCGTTCGAGTCTCTCGAACCCGGATCCGCCCCGCCTCCTCGTGCAGGCCGCTACTCGACGATCTGCGCACCGTTCTTCGCGGTCAGCGTGGCGAGCGGGGTCGTGCTCGTGCCGTCGCTCACCACCCACGTCACCCCCTCGGGCAGCGGTGTCTCGCCGAAGCTCTTCCAGCCGCCGGAATAGCCGTCGAGAGAGCCGGTGTCGTAGGGTTGCGTCACCGTGCAGCTGCCCGCTTCGACCATGAACATGTAGAGCGTCTTGCCGCTGTTGTTCACCCAGCGGAAGTCGACCTTGGGGGCGTTCTCCGCCAGGGCGGGAGCGCACGTCGTGACCGTCGGAATGATGACATCGGCGGGCGTGGCGGGCGACCCGGCGATCGTCGCCGTGGCGCTCGGCGGATCGCACGGAGCGCCCAGGCCGCTGCCGCGACAGGGGACCGCCGCCACCTCGACCGTCGCACCGGCCGAGGTGATCTGGAATGAGTTCTGCACCGAGGCGGCCGGCGCAACCGACACCACGGCCGAGGCGTCGAAGTCGGGCCAGGCCTTGCCCGCGGTCGCGACGATGTCGCCGCTGTCGGGGGCGGTGAGCGGGTCGCCCGAGACCGCGCGCAGGCGCGGCACCCCGTAGCGATCGATCAGCACGACCGAGCCCTTCTGCAGCACCGCCTGCGTGGCGGTCGCCGTTCCCCCCGAGTAGGCGTGGTGGGTCACCAGGGTGTCCTCGGCGAGCGCGACGAAGCTGAGCTGCTTCAGGTACGCCTCCAGATCGGCGACGGTGAGCGCGCCGCTCCAGCCCAGATCGGGGTCGCTGTTCAGCGCCGCCACGAACGCCTCGGCGCGCGCGGGCTCGGCGGTGAGCTCGGCGAGCAGCGACGGCGCCTCCCCCGTGAGAGAGGCCGTACCCCAGGCCACGAGGTAGAGCCCGGCATCGTCTCCGCTTCGCTCCGCGACCGGCTGCGGGTCGTCGGCCTCGGCCTCGCCGCTCGCCTCCTTCGCGACGGCGGGGTCGGGGCCACTCGCATACTGCACCGTGCTGAACGCGGTGGCGCCGATCGCCGTCGCGGGGGCGAGCACCACCTCCACCGTCTCGCCCGTGGAGGCCGCCGCGGCCTCATCGGCGCTCTCCTCGGCGGCGGGCAGGCCGTTCGCGAGCGAGAAGCCGCTGAAGGCCACCCAGCCGATCGCGGCGAGGGTCAGCGCGAGCAGCACGATGAGGATCGTGAGCAGCGCCTTCAGTCCCCCGGTGCCCTTGACCGGAGCGACCGGGGCGACCGCCGCCGCGGGTGCCGGGGCGGCCTCGGGTTGCGGTTGCGGGGCCGCGACGGGCGCCGCAG
>CALMSE010000120.1 GCA_937872275.1 uncultured Leucobacter sp.
GCCCGAGCCGGGCGGCCGCCTCTCGCGGCGCGTCCGCAGCCGCTCCGGCCGGCGGCGAGGCCGACAGCTCGAGTTCGCCCGTGTCGAGCAGCACGCCGTGCTCGAACTCCGGATCCGCCGTGATCTCGAGTTCGGCGCCCGGTTCCAGGCTCAGCTCCGCGCCGACGAGCGGGGTATGGGTCGCCACGGGCGAGTGCTCGCCGAGCAGGGAGCCGAGGAAGACCTGGGCGATCCACCCCTCGCCCCGCCGCTGCGGCGGGGCGTAGTGCTCGAAGGTCTTGGGGGCGGATCGGGCGCGCTCGGGCAGCGCGATCCACAGCTGGGCGCCGTGCAGCCCGGTCGTGGCCGGTGTCGAGCGCTCGGAGTGGCTGATGCCGCGCCCCGCGGTCATGAGGTTCAGCTCGCCGGGCCGCACGAAGGCGTGGAAGCCGGCGCTGTCGCGGTGCTCGATCTCGCCCGAGAACAGCCAGCTCGCGGTCTGGAGCCCGATGTGCGGATGCGCGGGCACGTTCATGCCGCCCGTCGCCGCGACGTCGTCGGGGCCGTAGTGGTCGAGGAAGCACCAGGCGCCGATGAGCGAGCGGGCCCGCTGGGGCAGCGTGCGCCGCACCGGCATGGCGCGCAGACCGCCGAGGGGCACGTCGCGGGGCTCGAGGATCTCGATGCCGGAGCCGACGCCGGAGCCGCGGTCGGAGTTGCGGCAGATCGTCTCGGCCGGGCGCTGCTCGGTGTTGCTCATGTGCTCGGTCCCTCCTCGACGGATCCTGCGGCCGGACGTCCCGGTCGCCTCGCGCCCGGGGTGCGCGGCCCGGTCGCCCGGCTACAGCAGATGGCCCCCGCCGCTCACCTTCATGCGGGTGACGAGGCTCTTCACGTCCTGCGCGTGCTGCTTCGAGGTGACGAGCAGCACGTCGGCGGTGTCGACGACGACGACGTCTTTCATCCCGACGAGCGCGACGAGTCGGTCGCTCTCGCTCACCACGATGCCGCTCGACGCGTCGGAGAGCACCTGGGCGCCGTCGCCGAGCACGGCGAGGTCGCCCTTGCGCCCGCGCGTCAGCAGGTCGGCGATGCTCGCGAAGTCGCCCACGTCGTCCCACTCGAAGTGCGCGGCGACGCAGACCATGCGGCCTGCGGCCGCCGCGGGCTCCGCGACCGAGTAGTCGATCGCGATCTTCGGCAGCCCCGGCCACAGCCGCTCGCGCGCCGCGGCCGCCTTCTTCGTGCCCCACACCGAGGCGATCTCGCGCAGCGCGGCCACGAGCTCCGGCTCGGCGAGGGCCATCTGGTCGAGCAGCACGCGCGCCTTCGCGATGAACATGCCGGCGTTCCAGAGGTAGGAGCCCTGGCGCAGGTACTCCGCGGCCGTCGCCTCGTCGGGCTTCTCGACGAACTCCTCGACCTCGTACACGTCGAAGGGGGCGAGGTCGGTGCGGGCGGCGCCGCACTTGATGTAGCCGAAGCCGGTGGCGGGGTGCCCCGGATGGATGCCGATGGTCGCGATGAAGCCCTGATCGGCCGCCTGCACCGCCGTGCGCACGGCGCGCTGGAACAGCACGCCGCCGCGGATCACGTGATCCGCGGCGAAGGAGCCGAGGATCGCCTCGGGGTCGCGCAGCTCGAGGATCGCGGCGGCGAGGCCGATCGCCGCGGACGAATCCTTGGGCTCGCTCTCCGTCACCAGGTTCTCGGGAGTGAGCTCGGGCAGCTGCTCGGCGACGGAGTCGCGGTGGGCGTTGCCGGTGACCACCATGATGCGCTCGGGCGGAGCGATGGGCGCGAGCCGGTTCCAGGTGGCGCGCAGCAGGGAGTCGCCGCTGCCGGTGAGGTCGAGCAGGAACTTGGGGGCCTTCGCGCGGGAGAGCGGCCAGAGCCGGGAACCGACGCCTCCGGCGGGGATCACGCACGTGAAGCGGTCGAGGGCTGACGTGTCGGTCATGCCCTCCAGCCTAGACCCGGCCCGGGTGCGAACGGCCGCCGGGCGGGCGGAAACATCAGATGAAAATGAGGCTCGGATCAGCTCCGTCCGAGTCCCGCACATCGCAGGCCGGGTGTCAAGATCGGCGCGCAAGAAGTGCCATAATGGCCTGGAGTGCGTTATCGAATTCGGGTGCGATCCGTCGTGCCCGCCGAGCGCGCCCGACATTCGGATGCCAGAACGTGGCGCAACCCGACTCAAGGAGGATGCTCGTGTCACCCCAAACCGCAGAGGCTGTGCCTGCGGCCGCGAAGAAGAAGAGCCGCGCCGGCGGCACTCTCTATCGCGGCAACGAGGGAATGTGGTCGTGGGTGCTGCACCGCATCACCGGCATCGCGATCTTCTTCTTCCTGCTGGTGCACGTGCTCGACACGGCCCTCATCCGGGTGAGCCCCGAGGCCTACAACGCGGTCATCGGCACCTACAAGACCCCGATCATGGGCGTCGGCGAGGTCGCGCTGGTCGGCGCGATCGCCTTCCACGCCCTGAACGGCCTGCGCCTCATCCTCGTCGACTACTGGAGCAAGGGCACCAAGTACCAGCGGACGATGTTCTGGATCGTCATCGTGCTCTGGGTCATCGTGATGCTGGGCTTCACCCCGCGCCACCTGATGAACGTGTTCGGGCACTAGGAAAGGGGCGCGGCAGACATGACCATGACCATCGAAACCCCTCGCTCGCAGGCTCCCGCGAAGAAGCGCACCAACTGGGAGAAGTGGGGCTGGATCTACATGCGCGTCTCGGGCGTGCTGCTCGTGGTGCTCATCTTCGGCCACCTGTTCTCGAACCTGATGGTGGGCGACGGCGTCTCCGCCATCGACTTCGGCTTCGTGGGCGGCAAGCTCGCGAACCCCTTCTGGCAGGTGTGGGATCTGCTGCTGCTCTGGCTCGCGCTCATCCACGGCGCGAACGGCATGCGCACCATCGTCAACGACTACGTGTCGCGCCCGGGCGTCGCCAAGGGCCTGAAGGTCGCGCTGTTCCTGGCGGCCGCACTGCTGATCCTGCTCGGCACCCTGGTGATCTTCACCTTCGATCCCTGCCCTGCGGGCGCCGATCCCGATCTCGTCGCGTCGTTCTGCAACGCGTAGCAAGCATTCGAAGAATAGGACAACAGTGACTACCAGTACCCATGCGGGCGAGGAAGTGACCGTCAAGGACGGCGTCACCTACCACCAGTTCGACGTCGTGATCGTCGGCGCGGGCGGCGCGGGCATGCGCGCGGCCATCGAGGCCGCGCCCAAGGCCAAGACGGCGGTGATCACGAAGCTCTACCCGACGCGGTCCCACACGGGGGCGGCGCAGGGCGGCATGGCCGCGGCGCTCGCGAACGTCGAGGAGGACAACTGGGAGTGGCACACCTTCGACACCGTCAAGGGCGGCGACTACCTCGTCGATCAGGACGCCGCCGAGATCCTCGCGAAGGAGGCCATCGACGCGGTCATCGACCTCGAGAACATGGGTCTGCCCTTCAACCGCACGCCCGAGGGGCGCATCGACCAGCGCCGCTTCGGCGGCCACACCCGTGACCATGGCAAGGCCCCGGTCCGACGCGCCTGCTACGCGGCCGACCGCACGGGCCACATGATCCTGCAGACGCTGTTCCAGAACTGCGTGAAGCTCGGCGTGAACTTCTACAACGAGTTCTACGTGCTCGACCTCGTCATGACGGGGGAGGGCAAGGACCGCCGCCCCGCCGGCGTCGTGGCGTACGAGCTCGCCACCGGTGAACTGCACGTCTTCCAGGCGAAGTCGATCGTGTTCGCGACCGGCGGCTTCGGCAAGATCTTCAAGACCACCTCGAACGCCCACACGCTCACGGGCGACGGCGTCGGCATCATCTGGCGCAAGGGGCTGCCGCTCGAGGACATGGAGTTCTACCAGTTCCACCCGACGGGCCTCGCGGGCCTCGGCATCCTGCTCACGGAGGGCGCCCGCGGCGAGGGGGCGATTCTGCGCAACGCCTCCGGCGAGCGCTTCATGGAGCGCTACGCGCCCACGATCAAGGATCTCGCGCCCCGAGACATCGTCGCCCGCTGCATGGTGCAGGAGGTGCTCGACGGCCGCGGCGCCGGCCCGCACAAGGACTACGTCTACCTCGACTGCACCCACCTGGGCGCCGAGGTGCTCGAGACCAAGCTGCCCGACATCACCGAGTTCGCCCGCACCTACCTGGGCGTGGACCCGGTCGTCGAGCCCGTTCCGGTCTTCCCGACCGCGCACTACGCGATGGGCGGCATCCCGACCAACGTGCAGGCCGAGGTGCTGATGGACAACGACACCGTCGTGCCCGGCCTCTACGCGGCCGGCGAATGCGCCTGCGTGTCGGTGCACGGGTCGAACCGTCTCGGCACGAACTCGCTGCTCGACATCAACGTGTTCGGCAAGCGCAGCGGCAACGCGGCGGCCGGCTATGCGAGCGGCGCCGACTTCGTGCCCCTGCCCGAGGATCCGTCGAAGGAGATCCGCGAGCTCGTCGAGAAGCTGCGCACCTCCACCGGCACCGAGCGCATCGCCGACATCCGCAAGGAGCTGCAGGAGGCGATGGACCGCGGCGCGCAGGTGTTCCGCACCGAGGAGTCGCTGACCCAGGTGCTCGCGGTGATCCACGATCTGCGCGTGCGCTACCAGAACATCTCGGTGCAGGATCGCGGCCACCGCTACAACACCGACCTGCTCGAGGCGATCGAGCTGGGCTTCCTGCTCGACCTCGCCGAGGTGCTGGTGTTCACCGCCCGCAACCGCAAGGAGAGCCGCGGCGGCCACATGCGCGACGACTATCCGAATCGCGACGACGAGAACTACATGCAGCACACGATGGCGTATCTCTCGGGCGATCCGCACTCGCCGAATCCCGAGGATCACATCCGGCTCGACTGGAAGCCCGTCACGATGACGAAGAACGAGCAGGGCGAGTTGAGGTACCCGCCGTTGGAGAGGAAGTACTAGGCCATGAGCACCGCGACTGCAGATGCCGGCACCGTCACCTCCGGAGGCCCCGGTTCCCCCGCCGAGGAGGCGGGACTCACGCCCTTCACCGTCACCTTCCTGCTGCGCCGCTACGACCCCGAGTCGGGTCGCGAGGCGTACTGGGAGGACTTCGACGTCGAGATGTACCCGACCGATCGCGTGCTCGACGCGCTGCACCGCATCAAGTGGGATCAGGACGGGACGCTCGCCTTCCGCCGCTCCTGCGCCCACGGCATCTGCGGCTCCGACGCCATGCGGATCAACGGCCGCAACCGCCTCGCCTGCAAGACGCTCGTGAAGGATCTGGACGTCTCGAAGCCGGTCTACGTCGAGGCCATCAAGGGGCTGCCCCTCGAGAAGGATCTCATCGTCGACATGGAGCCCTTCTTCGCCGCGTACCGCGCGGTGAGCCCGTTCCTCGTCGCCGACTCGAAGCCCGAGCCCGGCAAGGAGCGCGTGCAGTCGATCGTGGATCGCGAGCGCTTCGACGACACCACCAAGTGCATCCTGTGCGCCGCATGCACCACCTCGTGCCCGGTGTTCTGGACCGACGGCCAGTACTTCGGCCCGGCGGCGATTGTGAACGCGCACCGCTTCATCTTCGATTCGCGCGACGACGCGGCTCAAGTGCGCCTCGACGTGCTGAACGACACCGAGGGCGTGTGGCGCTGCCGCACCACCTTCAACTGCACCGACGCCTGCCCGCGCGGCATCCAGGTGACGAAGGCGATCGCGGAGGTCAAGGCCGCGGTCCGCAGCGGCAAGACTTCGTAGACTCGTCCCCATGACGACCCGGCGCGCCCCCGAGCTGATCGGGGAGGCCCGGGCCAAGTGGCGATGGGCGCAGCGGTTGCGGCCGTGGCGCGCCTTCTCGCATTTCACCGACGTCGGCGGCAACGTGCTCTCGGCGGGCATGAGCTATCAGGCGGTGTTCGCGGTGTTCGCGGCGCTCTGGGTCGGCTTCGGCATCTTCGGCATCTGGCTGCGCGGGCGGGGAGACATCCTCGAGACCCTCGTCTACCAGATCAACCGCATGGTGCCGGGACTGCTCGGGGACGACGGTCTCGTCTCGGTCAACATGCTGGTCGCCGCCCGCACGCTCGACTGGACGAGCATCGTCGCCGGGGTCTCGCTGCTGTGGGTGACGCTCGCGTGGTTCACCGGCACGCGCCGGGCGATCCGCATCATCTTCGGGCTCGAGGTGAAGCAGTACCGCAACGCCCTGCTGCTGAAGCTCCGCGACCTGGTGCTGGCGCTGATGTTCCTCATCGCGCTCCTCGTCTCGGCCGTGCTCACGGTGGCGAGCACGAACGTCATGGAGGGCATCATCGGGTGGCTCGGCGCCGACCCCGACAACTGGCTGCTCAGCGGCCTGGGCGTCACGACGCGCTACGCGGCGCTCTACGTCTTCGACGTGCTCGTGCTGCTCGCGATCCACTTCTGGCTGGCCGAGGTGCGGGTGCCGCGATGGCCGATGCTGATCGGGTGCGCGCTCGGCGGCGCGGTGCTGTTCGGCCTGAAGCTGCTCGGCACCATCCTGCTGGGGGGCGCCACGAGCAACCCGCTGCTCGCCTCGTTCGCGGTGATCGTCGGTCTGCTGATCTGGTTCAACCTCGTCTGCCGCACCGTTCTGCTCACGGCGTCCTGGATCGCGACGGGGCAGGATCCGCGGCTCGGCGTGCCGGATCAGCTCGCCGCGGAGTGACGCTCAGCAGCCGACCCCTGGGTCGATCGCCGTCCACGGCGAGTAGCGCCCGTCGGGGGTGGCGAGGCGGATCTCGAGGGTCACGTCGTTCAGCGTCAGCGCGCCGAACTCGGTCGCCCACTGCGCGAAGGTCGAGGGGTCGGCCCCGAACCAGTCCAGGCCGGGCGCGGGATCGGTGCCGGTGAAGAACCCGAAGCCGAAGGTGTTGCCGTAGGGGTCGTCGAAGACGCCGCCCGAGAACACGTTGCCGGGCTCCACGCCCTCCAGGGCCGGGTCGTAGATCGGGCTGAACATCTCGACGGGGCTGCCCCCGCTCGCGGTGGCGCGCAGCAGGATCAGCCCGTACTCGTTCGCGGATCCGACGAGGGCGCTCCCGGGCAGGGTGCAGACGTAGCCGGGCAGCAGCGCGGGATCGCTGCCGTCTCCGGGATCGGGGGGATCGGGGGGATCCACCGGGTCCGTGGGGTCGGGGGGTTCCGTGGGGTCGACCGGCTCCGCGGGGGCCGGCCGCGGCGGGGTCCGGTCGACCACGAGCCAGGGCAGCAGCTGCGCCTCCGCGTCGACGATCGCCGTCTCGGCGCCGCTCTCCCGCTCGGGGGAGCCGGGTCGGGTGCCGCCGCTCTCGTCTTCGCCCGATGTGCGCACGGCCGGCTTCTCCGCGGGGCCGGGGGCTCGCTCGATCGAGGAGTCCTCCGTCGCATCCGAGGGCGGGGCGGGATCGATGAGGGAGGTCGCCACGAGCACTCCGCCGCCGATGAGGATCGCCGCGATCGCGGCGCCGGCGACGGCGAGCACGGTGGCCCCCGCGGAGAGGCCGCCGCCCGCGGCTG
>CALMSE010000121.1 GCA_937872275.1 uncultured Leucobacter sp.
CGGTGATCGGCGCGGGCAGCTGGGGCACCACCTTCGCGAAGGTGCTCGCCGACGCCGGCTGCGACGTCACCGTCTGGGCGCGCCGGCCTGAGGCGGCGGGCGAGATCCAGGTCGCCAAGCGCAACAGCCAGTACCTGCCGGGCATCAACCTGCCGAAGTCGCTGCAGGCGACCGCCGAGCTCGATCGGGCGCTCGCGGGAGCGAAGCTCGTGTTCCTCGCGGTACCCAGCCAGCAGCTGCGCGACAACCTCGCCGCGATCGAGCCGCATCTCGAGCCGGGCAGCGTGCTCGTCAGCCTCGTGAAGGGGGTCGAGCGCACCACCACCATGCGCATGAGCGAGGTGATGGTCGACGTGCTCGACCTCGAACCGTCGCGCGTCGCCGTGGTCTCCGGGCCGAACATCGCGCTCGAGATCGCGAAGGAGCAGCCCACCGCGGCCGTGGCCTCCTGCGAGTCGTTCGAGGTCGCGCAGGAGATCGCGATCGCCTGCTCCACCCCCTACTTCCGCACCTATGTGAACACCGACGTGGTCGGCACCGAGCTCGGCGGCGTACTGAAGAACCTCATCGCGCTCGCCATCGGCATCGTCGACGGGGTGGGCTACGGCGAGAACACGAAGGCCGCGATCATCACGCGCGGTCTCGCCGAGATGACCGAGTTCGCGGTGTCGCAGGGGGCGGATCCGACCACCCTCGCCGGGCTCGCCGGGCTCGGAGACCTCATCGCGACCTGCCAGTCGCCACTGTCGCGCAACAACACCGCCGGTCGGCTCATCGGCCAGGGCTATTCGCTCGACGAGACCCGGCAGCAGATGCAGCAGACCGCCGAGGGCATCACCTCGGTGTCGCCCGTGCTCGAGATCGCGCGCGAGAGGGACATCGTCATGCCGATCGTCGAGCAGGTGCAGATGGTGCTGCAGGGGCGCATGCTGCCGAAGGACCTCGGCCCGCACCTCGCCACCGAGGACGAGGTGCCGCAGCCCGAGCTCAGCATGACGAACGGCGAGCTCGGCCGCATCAGGCGGCTGTTCGACCGGCTGAGGGGAGCACGCGCATGAGCGACGAGTCGATGTGGCCCGACAAGCGCACCGTGGTGCTGCTGTTCGGCGGACGGTCGAGCGAGCACGGGATCAGCTGCGTCACGGCCGCGGGCGTGCTGCGCTCCATCGACCGTTCGCGCTTCGACGTGATCCCCGTCGGCATCACCAAGCGCGGAGCGACCGTGCTGCTCGACGAGGAGGATCTCGCCGGATACCGGCTCGAGGCGGGAGCCCTGCCCGAGGTGCCCGAGAACGGCACGCGGGTGCTGTGGCCCGCCTCGATCGACACGCGCGCCCTCTCGGTGATCCTGCCGAGCGGCGAGCTGCGATCCCTCGGCCGCATCGACGCGGTGCTCGCGATGATGCACGGCCCGTTCGGGGAGGACGGCGCCGTGCAGGGCATGCTCGACCTCGTCGACGTGCCCTACGTGGGCAGCGGCGTGCTGGGTTCGGCGCTCTGCATGGACAAGCATGCGCTGAAGACGGTGCTCGCGGCGGCGGGCATCCGGGTGGCGCCCTGGCGCACCGTGACGCGGTCGCAGCTGGCGAACGACCCCGCGCTCGCCTCCCGGCTCGACGAGGGGCTCTCGTACCCGCTGTTCGTGAAGCCGAACCGTGCCGGCTCGAGCGTCGGGGTGAGCCGGGTCGTATCGCCGGCGGGGCTGCCGGCCGCGCTCGAGACGGCCTTCGCCGAGGATTCGATCGTGCTCGTCGAGTCGGGCATCATCGGGCGCGAGGTCGAGATCGGCGTGCTGCAGGGGCGAGGCGGCGAGGCGCCGCGCACGAGCGCCGTGATCGGCGAGATCGTGTTCGAGGGGCGCGACTTCTACGACTTCGAGGCGAAGTACCTGGGGGCCCCGGGAATCTCCCTGTCGCTGCCCGCCGAGGTCACCGCGGCGGAGTTCCGCGCGATCCGCGACGCCGCCGTCGTCGCCTTCGAGACCGCGCAGTGCGCGGGGCTCGCCCGCATCGACTTCTTCCTCACCGCGGACGGGCCGGTGCTGAACGAGATCAACACCCTGCCGGGGTTCACGCCGATCTCGATGTTCCCGCGGCTCTGGGAGGAGTCGGGCCTCGGCTACACGGCGCTCATCACCGAACTGGTGGAGCTGGCGCTCGAGGGCCGCTGAGCGGGCCCCTGTCTCTGTGATCTGGGTGCCCTTGGGCGCTGGCGCCTGACCTCGGGCGTTTGGCCTTGGCCTCGGGCGCTTGGCCTTGACCTCGGGCGCTTGGCGCTCCTGGTCGCTCGCCGCCGTGCACTTCAGCCGGTCCTCAGCGTTCTGCCGGTGGAATTCGCGTATTTCCTCCGGCAGAACGCTGAGGACCGGCTGAAGTGCACGCCATGCGCCGGGCCTTCGCCGTGCACAGGCGGTCGCCTCCTGAGAGTTCGCCGGATTCTCCACAGATTGAAGTTCTCGCCCGATCGAGCTCGGGCGAGAACGCAAGCTGTTCGTATGGGATTGATGCGCGAACTGAGCCGGAGCGGCGGCCTCGAGCGAACCGCTCGACTCATCGACCGCGGTGTGCCGCGGAGGGACATCGAGAGGTCTCTCGCTCGCGGCACGGTATTCCGCCCGGTGAAGGGGTGGATCGCGCTCCGCGACGCCGACGCCGGTCTCGTCTTCGCCGCTCGGCACCATGTCACGCTCAGCTGCGTCACTCAAGCCCGGCGCCTCGGCCTCTGGTCGATGGATCAGCCTGAGTCCTTGCACGTTGCGGCGCCGAATCCGGGTGCGAAGGTGCGGGTGGCCGGACTGCGCGTCCATTGGGCGCGTCCGCCGATCCTGCGAGCGCCGTACCTGCTCGTCGATCCGATCGAGAACGTGTTGGCGCACGTCGCCGAGTGCCAGCCGCGCGAGGCCGCGCTCGTGATCTGGGAATCGGCGCTGAACAAACGCGAAGTGGACGTGCTCGAGTTGCAGACGCTTCCGCTCAGGCGAAGCGCCCGGGCGATCCTGCGGAGCTGCACCCCTTTCTCTGATTCGGGGCTCGAATCCCTCGTCTGCTCCAGGCTCCGCTGGCTGCCGGTGCCGGTGCGCCAGCAGGTCGTCGTGCGGGGAAGACGGCTGGACGTGCTGATCGGCGAGCGTCTGGTGGTGCAGATCGACGGGGCGACGCATACCGGAACACAACGCACCTCGGACATCGCGCTCGATGCCGAGCTGATCAAGATGGGCTATCGGGTCGTCCGGCTCGCATACGAGCAGGTGATGTTTCGCTGGGAAGAGGCGCAGGGTCTGATTCTCGCGGCGATCGCACGAGGCGAGCACCTCGGTCCGCGTCGCTGAGCGCGGGTGGAGGTTGGGGTGCAGGAGAGGGTCGGGCCTGAGCGGAGGGAAGGAGAGGAGAGGAGAAGGGAAGAGAAGAGAAAGAGAACGAAGAGGACAGCGAGGAGAGGAGGAAAACATGGTTGGCTAATTGTGTTAGCCTGATTGCATGATGCGCATCCTCTGGGCCGTTGCCGCCGCATTGCTTCTGGCGTTGCTGATCGTGATCTGCGTGCACCGCGGGTGGGGAGCGGCTGCGCTCTGCGTGGTGTTCGGCGTCCTGCCCGATCTCGCGCTGATCGGAGCGTTCGGCGGCCGCGGCCGGCTGAAGCCGGAGCGGGTCGGGTTGTACAACCTGCTGCACGCCATGCCGCTCGCGCTGGGCGCGGCCGCGCTCGGCGGGCTCCTCGGCGCGCTCGGCGTCGATGCATGGATGCTCGTGGTCGCCGGCGTCGCGTGGGTCGTGCACATCGCCGTCGATCGGGCCTGCGGCTACGGGCTGCGCGCGAGCGACGGCGCGATCCTTCCGGTGAGCGCGTGAGCAGCCGGCGAGAGGAGATTCTCGACGCCGCGGAATCGGTGCTCGAACGCGAGCGTCTCGAGAACTTCGGGATCACCGCGCTCGCCCGGCGGGTCGGAGTGAAGCCCCCGAGCCTCTACAAGCACTTCTCGGGCATCGCGGAGATCGAGCACGCGCTGATATCGAGGTGGTTCCGGCGCATGGGCGCCGCGCTGGCCGCCGCGGAGGCCACGGCTGGGGAGCATCCGGGCGCGCGGATGCGCGCGTTCGCGGCTGGGTACCGGCGCGTGGCGGGTGACGGCCCGCAACTGTATCGGCTCGCCACCGAGCGTCCATTGGGCCGGGAACTGCTGGAACCCGGCGTCGAAGAGGCCGCGATGGCCGCGCTGCTGCGGTTCTTCGGCGAGACCCCCGAGCAGCACGACCGTGCGCGGCTGGTCTGGGCCGCTGCCCATGGGCTCGTGGCGCTGGAGGCCGCCGGCAGGTTTCCGCCCGGCGCGGACCTCGATGCAGCCTGGGAGCTGCTCGCCCGCACGTTTCAGCGCTGATGGCTCAGCAGGTAGGGGCTCTTGGGTGCAGGCCTGTGGGGTTCGGCGGGTCGGTACAGCTGAGCCGGCCCTCAGCGTTCCGCCGGTGAGATCGACGGGGCTCCTCCGGCAGAACCCCGATACCCGGCCGAGCTGTACGCGGCCCGCCCGGTCAGAGTTCGAGGGAGTCGGCGAGGCTCACGCACTCGCGCTCCTGCGGCAGCAGCTTCGCGACCGGGCCGAGCGCCACGACGACCTCGGTGCCGCTCACCTGCTCGCTGTCGACCACCACCTCCAGGCCCGGGCTGCGGCCGTACGCCTCGAATCGGTAGAGCGGGGCGTTCGAGCGATCGATGATCCAGTCGACCCCGTTCACGCTCACGCACTCGTCGGTGGTGGGTCCGCTCGGCTCGATGCCGCAGTACAGCAGCACGGCTGCCGGGTCGCCCCAGGCGCCGGTGGACTGGGCGTTCGTGGAGCGGCGTTGCAACTCGGCGACGGTGTCGGGCAGGCGCACGATCACGTCGGCGCAGGCCGGGTCGTTCGCGCCCGGCGCAGGCTCCATCGGGTAGACGCCCGCGCACGCGGTGAGCCCGCCGAGCGCCGCGGCGACGACTGCGAACGCGGTGAGGCGATGAGGGCGCGGCATGCTCTCAAGCCTAGCCGCGCTCCGAGCCGCTAACTTGGAGGCATGCGGAATCCTGCGGGCGCCCCGGGCGCCTCGAGCGGCCCGAGCGTCGGCGAGCTCGGCGAGGGCGAGGTGCTGCAGCGGATCCTCGCCCGCCTCGGCCCGGTAGAGCGCGCGGTCGTGGGACCGGGCGACGACTGCGCGGTGCTCGGGTTCGCGGGCGACGGGGCGGTCACGACCGACACGATGATCGAGGGCCCCGACTTCCGCCTCGCCTGGCACAGCGGTTTCGAGCTCGGATGGAAGCTCGCGGCCACGAACCTCTCAGACGTCGCCGCGATGGGCGCGCGGCCGACGGCGCTGACGCTCGCGCTCGCCTGCCCGGCCGAGACCCCGGTCGCCCTGCTCGAGGAGGTCGCGGCCGGCCTCGACGCCGCCTGCCGTGAGCTCGCTCCCGGCTGCGGGGTCGCTGGCGGGGATCTCGGCCGTGCGCCCGTGCTGCTCGCCTCCGTGACCGCCCTCGGCGATCTCGAGGGGCGCGCCGGGGTGCTGCGCTCCGGGGCGCGGGCTGGCGACGTCGTCGCCTACGCGGGCGAGCTGGGGCTCGCGGGGCTGGGGCTCTCGCTGCTCTTCGCCGAAGCCGCCGACGCCGATGGCACCGCGCACGGCCGCACGCTCGAGGCGTTGCGCCGCAACCACCCGGGCGCGATCCGCGCCCAGCTCGCG
>CALMSE010000122.1 GCA_937872275.1 uncultured Leucobacter sp.
GGCCTCGGCCGGGGCCTCCGCGCCGTCGATCATCCGCGGGGCGCTGCGGCGCAGGAACTGCACGAAGCGGCGGGCGTCCGCCGAGAGGATCCGGCCGGCGGGCCACGCGGCCACCGCGGTGGTCGGCTCGGGCCGCGGCGAGATCTCCCGCGTCACGAGCGGCCGCCCCTCGTAGCTGATGGCCGAGCGGGGCTGCGCGAGGGTGATCGAGTAGCCGAGGCCCGCGGCCACCAGCGAACGCGCGACCTCGAGCTGCGAGGTGCGATGGCGGATCAGCGGCTCGGCGCCGTGCGAGCGGAAGAGCTCCGCCACATGCGCCGGGCTCGGCGGCGTGTCGACGAGGATCAGGGGCTCGGCCGCGAGCGCGGCGACGGGGACCTCGTCGAGCTCGGCGAAGGGATGGTCGGCCGCGACGATGCAGCGCAGCCGCGTCGTGAAGACCGGCACCTTCCGCAGTCCGGGATCGAGGTCGACGTCGTACAGCAGGGCCGCCTCCAGCTCGCCGCGACGCATCCGCTCGACGAGCACGTCCTGCGGCTCGGCGGCGAGATGCAGCTCGACGCGCGGATGCTCCCGCTTGAACAGGTCGAGCAGGGCGGGGAAGAGCGTCGGCGCCACCGAGACGAAGCAGCCGCAGTGGAGCGGGCCCGCAAGCTCGTCGCCGGCGACGCGCTCCAGCTCCCCCGCCGCGCCGATCAGCGCGAGCGCCTGCTCCCGCACCTCGAGGCCGATCGGGGTGAGGGTGATCCCCGCCGCCTTCGTGCGCACCAGGAGCTGGGCGCCGAGCGCGGCCTCCAGGTCGTCGAGCGCGGAGGCGAGCGTCGAGCGCGACACGCTGATCCGCTCCCCGGCCGCGCTGATCGACCCCGCAGCCGCGACGGCGACGAAGTACTCGAGCTGCCGGAGCGTGAGCCTCAGCACGGTGACGCTCCGACGGGCGCCGCCGGGGCGGGCCCGGCAGCCTCGACCGGCCCCCCGGCCCCGGCCGCGCTAGACATGGTGGTACGGCCTTCCGGCCGCGATCTCCTGCGCCCGGTACAGCTGCTCCGCGAGGATCAGCCGCACGAGCTGGTGCGGGAAGACCAGCTTCGACAGGCTCCACACGAGATCGGCGCGCTCGCGCACGCGCGCGTCGACCCCGTAGGATCCGCCGATCACGGCGAGGACGGGGCGGCCGGCGTCGAAAGCGCCCTGCAGCGTGCGGGCGAGCTCGGGGGAGTCGATGCTCCTGCCGCGCTCGTCGAGCAGCACCAGGAACGCGCCGCGATCCGCCTTCGCGAGGATGCGGTCCGACTCCTCGGCCCGCGCCGCATCGCCCTCGCGGGCCGAATGCGGCAGCAGCTGCCACGAGGCGTCGAAGGGCTTGCGCAGGCGCCGCTCGTAGCGGTCGACGCCCTCGGCGACCCAGCTCTCGTGCTTCTTCCCGACGGCGAGAATGCGAACGGCCATCAGCGCCCCTCCTCGCCGCGCCGAAACCGCATCCGAGTACCGAAACCGCATCGAAAGCGCGTGACTACCATGCGGTTTCGGCACTCGGATGCGATCTCAGCAGCGCGACGCTGCCTCGCAGAGCGGCGGATCGCCACAACCTAGTCCACCCGCACGGTCTCGAGGTACGCGGCGATGCGCCCGATCGCCTCGGTGAGCACCGGCACGGCGGGCAGCGTCACGAAGCGCAGGTGGTCCGGCGTCAGCAGGTTGAAGCCGCGGCCGTTGGTCACGAGCACCCGCGTCGCGCGCAGCAGCTCGATCACGAAGTGCTGGTCGTCGTCGATCGGGTAGCGCTCGGGATTGAGGCGCGGGAAGAGGTACATCGCCCCGCCGGGCAGCACGCACTCGACCCCGGGGATCTCGGTGAGCAGCCGGTGCGCGGCGTCGCGCTGCTCGCGCAGACGCCCGCCGGGCGCGCACAGCGCCTCGATCGACGACTCCGTCGACAGCGCCACCGGGATCGCGTACTGCGCGGGCACGTTGGCGCACATGCGCATGTTCGCGAGCAGGGTGAGGCCCTCGAGGAAGTCGCTCGCGAGGGCCCGGTCGCCCGAGGCGATCACCCAGCCCGAGCGGTAGCCCGCGACCCGTTGCACCTTGGACAGCCCGCCGAAGGTGAGGCAGAGCGTGTGCTCGACGTGGAGCGCCGCGTACTCGTGACGGGCGCCGTCGTAGAGGATGCGGTCGTAGATCTCGTCGGCCATCAGCACGAGCCCGTGCCGCTCGGCGAGGGCGGCGAAGCCGCGCACCAGCTCGGCCGAGTAGACCGCGCCCGTGGGATTGTTCGGGTTGATCAGCACGATGCCCTTGGTCCGCTCGGTCACGAGCGCCTCGATCGCCTCGAGGTCGGGCATCCAGCCGTTCGACTCGTCGCAGGGGTAGTGCACGGCGCGCCCGCCGGTGAGGGTCACCTGCGCGGTCCACAGGGGGTAGTCCGGGGCGGGCACGAGGATCTCGTCGCCCGGGCTCACGAGCGCCTGCAGCACGAGCGAGATCAGCTCGCTCACGCCGTTGCCGATCAGCACGTCCTCGGGGCCGATGCCGGTCAGCCCGATCTCCTCGTAGTGCCGCACCACCGCCTCGCGCGCCGGGAGCACTCCGCGGGAGTCGCTGTAGCCCTGCGCCTCCGGCAGCACGCGCCGCATCTCGTCCACGATCTCGGGCGGCGCCTCGAAGCCGAAGGGGGCGGGGTTTCCGATGTTGAGCTTCAGGATGGTCTCGCCTGCGCGCTCCAGCCGCTCCGCCTCTTGGAGGATCGGACCGCGCACGTCGTAGCGCACGCCGCTGAGCTTGCTGGATTGAGTGATCGGCCGCACCCTCAAAATCCTACTCTTGCCGGGCGGTGCCAAACGCCGCCACAGGTACGGGGATTGGCCCGCGCGGGCCTCCGCGGAACCCCGCCTACCCCTGCTGCGCGTAGAGCTCCGCGTAGCGGCCGCCCCGCTCGAGCAGCTCGGCGTGGGTGCCCTGCTCGACGATGCGGCCCGCGGACACGACGTAGATGCGGTCCGCCGCGACGACCGTCGAGAGGCGGTGCGCGATCGCGATCGTCGTGCGCCCGCCGCGCGCGTCGTCGAGCGCGCGCTGCACCGCCCGCTCGTTCACCGTGTCGAGCGCGCTCGTCGCCTCGTCGAGCACGAGCACGCGGGGGTTCTTCAGCAGCACGCGGGCGATCGCGATCCGCTGCTTCTCCCCGCCGGAGAGGCGGTAGCCGCGCTCGCCCACGACGGTGTCGTAGCCGTCCGCGAACGAGGCGATCGTGTCGTGGATGTTCGCGAGGCGGGCCGCCGCCTCGAGCTCCTCCCGGGTCGCGTCGGGCTTCGCGTAGCGCAGGTTGTCGGCGATCGAGGCGTGGAAGAGGTACGGATCCTGCGTCACGACGCCGATGCGGTCCATGAGCGCGGTCTGCCGCAGCCGGCGCACGTCCTCGCCCGCGTAGCGCACCGATCCGGCGCTCGCCTCGTAGAGGCGCGGGATCAGCATGCCGATCGTGGTCTTGCCCGAGCCCGATGCGCCCACGAAGGCGACGAACTCGCCGGGCGCCACGTGGAACGACACCCCGTCGAGGGTCGGCGGCGCATCCGGCGCCGCATCGGGATAGCGGAAGCTGACCCGCTCGAAGTCGATCCGCCCCGCCGGGCCGGGCTCGTCGGAGGGGTCGCGGGCGTCGTCGGCGTCGCGGATCGCGGGCTCGAGGTCGAGGTACTCGAAGATGCGGGCGAACAGCGCCCGCGAGGTCTGCAGGTCGAGGGCGACCCGCATGAGCGCCATCATCGGGAAGAGCAGCCGCGCCTGCACCGTGGTGAAGGCGACGACCGTGCCCGCGGTGATGCCCGGGTCGAAGCCCTGCCCCTGCGCCTGCGCGATGAGCCAGCCCGAGACGAGGTAGACGATCGCGGGCACCGCCGAGAGGAACACCTGGATGCCGGCGAAGAAGAGCTGCCCGCTCATGACCTGCCGCACCTGCAGCTCGATCTGGTTGCGGTTCTCGGCGGCGTAGCGCTCGGTCTCGGCCTGCTGCTGCGAGTAGGTCTTCGCGAGCAGCACCCCCGACACCGACAGCGCCTCCTGGGTGATCGCGCTCATCTCGGAGAGCGACTCCTGCGTGCGCCCGGCGATCCGCGCCCTGATCTGCCCGACCTTGCGCTGCCCGGCCACGAGCGCCGGCAGCAGCACGAGCGCGACGATCGTGAGCTGCCAGCTGAGCAGCAGCATCGCCACGAACGCGGCGATGACCGTGACCGTGTTGCCGATGATGCTCGATACCGTGTTCGAGAGCACGCCCGCGACCCCGCCGACGTCGTTCTGCAGCCGGGACTGGATGACGCCCGTCTTGGTGCGGGTGAAGAAGCCGAGCTCCATCGACTGCAGGTGCGAGAACAGCCGCACGCGCAGGTCTCCCATGACCCGGTTGCCGACGCGCGCGGTCTGCTTCGTCTGCACGATACCGAGGCCCGAGGAGAGCACGAAGGCGAGCACCATGGCGAGCACGAGCCAGCCGAGCAGGGGCAGGTTCGGGTGGCCCGAGGGCGGGAACAGACCGTCGTCGAAGACGCGCTCGGTGATGAGCGGCGGGACGATGCCGAGCGCCGCAGCGACGAGCACGAGCGCGACGATGACGACGAGCTGGGCCCGGTAGGGGTGGAACAGCGCCGCGATGCGCCGGCCGAGCCCCGGGATCTCGGGTGCCGCCTCGTTGAGCTCGCGCTGCTTCTCGGCGTCGGAGGCCGAGACGCGCGATCCGCCGCCCCTGCCCGCCATGCCGCCCATACTCATGGTTCGGAGGATACTCCGGGCCGCCCGCGTCGGGGACGATGTTCGCTGCGGGCGCCCTCATGCTGCGCGGCAGGCGATCAGCAGGTGGATCCGCCCCGACCGCGTGCGGTTCAGCCGGTTACGGGTGTTCCGCCGGATGAATCCGCGGGTTTTCTTCCGGCTGAGGTCCGAGAACCGGCTGAACCGCGCGGCGGACGGCCCCGGAGTCGGCCCAGGAGCGGCGGATCCGCCCGCGCGCGCGTCGGCCGGCTCCGGGCGGGACTATTCCGGAGAGCCCCGGAGATCGCCCCGCGAGATCGTGCGCCGCGAACCCGCCGCGTCGATGACCGGACGGACGAGGGGATGCGGCTCGCGGCCCTCGGGGCCGGCGAGCACCAGCCGTCGGGCCTGGCGCTCCACGAGCGGCCGCATGCACAGCCCGGCCGGCAGCATCCCCCGCCCGAGCGTGGGGACGATGGACACTCCGAACCCCTGCTGCACCATGGCGAAGAGCGTGCTCATCTCGCGCACCCGGTGCCGCACGGCGAAATCGACTCCCGCGGCCTCGTGCATGCGCTGCACGTGCGTCTCGCAGCCGCCGGTGGAGACGATGAGCCCGTCGACGGCCAGCTCCTCGAGGGGGATCGCCTCGAGCTCGGCGAGCGGATGATCCTCGCGGATCACCACCGCGAACTCGTCGACGTCGATGATCTTCGACCCCTCCGGCATGCGCTCCGGCTCGACGAGGATCGCGATGTCGACGAGTCCGCCCGCCAGCCACTCGGGCAGCTCGTCGTCGTCGCCCTCGTACACCTCGATGCGCACCCCGGGCAGGGCGATCGCCCACTCCTCGATGAGAGCGGGCAGGAGCCCCTGGCAGACGGTGGGCACGGCCCCGAGCCGGAGGGCGCCCTGCAGCGAGTCGTCGCCCCGGGCCGCCGCCTCGAGCTCGCC
>CALMSE010000123.1 GCA_937872275.1 uncultured Leucobacter sp.
TGGCTGGGATACCAGGACTCGAACCTAGAATGACGGTACCAGAAACCGTAGTGTTGCCAATTACACCATATCCCAAGGGTGTGATTCCGAAGCTCCGGGAAGATTCGGCACCGAGAGACTAGTCTACTGGTTCGAAACGCGGAACTCAAAACAGGGCCGGAACCGCCGCGCCCGCCTGGAGCCCGAGGAGTGAGGCTGACACCATGAGCACCAGCGACGTCCCCTCTCGCATCGGCGACCTGCCGGCGATCGGCCGACCGGCCAACTCCGCGCTTCTCTCGATCGGCGTCACGACGCTCGCTCAGGTCGCGCAGTTCGCCGAGCGGGATCTGCTCGCCCTGCACGGCGTCGGGCCGAAGGCCGTGCGCCTCCTCGGGCAGGCGCTCGCCGAGCAGGGTTCGTCGTTCCGCAGCGTCGAAGAGCATCGGGCGTGAGACCGAGGACAGGGGGAGCAGGTCTCACGCCCGAAGCAGGGGAAACGGAGGCGACGCGGGCGCGGCCCGAGGCCGCACGGATCAGCCGCCGGAGCCCCGCTGCTCCGCGTCCGCGAACCGGCGCAGACCGCCGTCGTGCAGCAGGAACTGCGCCCGCAGCGTGACGCGCAGGCGATCCGCTTCGCAAGCGATCGCTCGCGCCCAGTACAGGTCGTTCTCGGTGGGCTTCGGCGGCCCCGGTCGCTCCCACACGAAGACGATCGAGTCGGCGCCGACCATCTCCATCACCGAGCCTGCCCTGTCGACGATCAGCTGCGCGAAGGGGATCCTGCCGAGATCTTCGCTCTCGCACATCTCGTCGGGAAGGTCCGGGTGATCGTCCATCGGCATGATGGGGTCGAGGATGCGGTGGTCCGCTCCCAGGAAGAAGAGCCAGAACTGGCGGCGGTTCGCCCTGGCGAGCAGCTGAGCCAGTTGCTCGTGCAGCTGGGCGTCGGTCTCGAGCATTCGGTCGCGCATCGGCATGGTGTGTTGATTCATGCTTCCAGCATGCGCGCGAGGGCGAGGGGAAACGGCGGGAAGGTCGAATCTGTGGATGGATCAGGGAACTCGCAGCAGACCTGCGGTTGTGCACGGCGAATGGGGCCCGGCGGACGGGCACCGAGGAGGAACCCGCGCCGAGAACGGAGCGCGAGAGGAACCCCCGAGCAGAAGCCCCGAGAACGGAACGCGCTACGCAGCCTCCCCCGCCACCGGCTCGGCACCGCGCCCGTCGAGCGCATCGATGTACCGCAGCACGATGCCCTCGCGCAGCGCCCAGGGCGAGACGGTCAGCGTCTCGACCCCGAACACCTTCATCGCGGTGCGCAGCACGATCGCGCCGGCGATGAGCTGGTACCCGCGCTCGGGCGTCACCCCCGGCAGGTACTCGCGCACGCTGCCCGGCATCTCGCGCAGCGACGGCTCCCACTCGCGCAGGCCGACGTAGTGCAACGAGGCCAGGTCGCCGGTCACGGGGTCGGGCGGGCCGCCGATCAGCCGCGCCAGCGAGCGGATCGTCTTCGAGGTGCCGACCACGCGCTTCGGCCGCGGCCGGTCCGCGAACAGCGAGTCGCGCACCCTCGTGAACTCGGCCCGCGCGTGCGCCCGCAGCCGCGACACCGCCTCGCGCGGCGGCGGATCCTCGACGAGGAAGTTGACGGTGGATCGCCCGGCGCCGAGCGGCAGCGACACCTGCACATCGGGGTACTCGTCGGCGCCCTGCGCGATCTCGAACGAGCCGCCGCCGATGTCGAACAGCAGGATCTCCCCCGCCGACCAGCCGAGCCATCGCCGCACGGCGAGCATGGTGATCCGCGCCTCGTCCTCCCCCGACAGCACCCTCAGCGAGACCCCGGCCTCGCGCTCGATCCGCGCGAGCACCTCGGCGCCGTTCGCCGCCTCGCGGATCGCCGAGGTCGCCGTCGCGATGAGATCGTCGACCCCGATCTCGGCCACCGTCTGCACCGCCTCGCGGATCGCCTCGACGATGCGGGCCACCCCCTCCTCGACGATCGCGCCGTCGCCGTCGAGGTACCGCATGAGGCGCAGCGTCGATCGCTGCGAGTGGTACGGCACGGGGCTCGCACCCGGGTGGGCGTCGACCACGAGCAGGTGCACGGTGTTTGATCCGACGTCGATCACTCCGAGGCGCATGGGAAAAGTCTAGGGGGCGGCGAGTCGCGCGGCGGATCGCGGGGCGCCCTCTCCCAGCAGATCGCGGGGCGCCTCCCCCATCAGAACGCGAAGCACCTCCCCGGCGGGTCGCCGGGCGGATCGCGGCGCGGACGAAAGCCCGATTGCCCTACGCTGATGAGCATGACCGCTGCTGCCCAGGGCGACGATCCCTCAGAGATCTTCCGCGTCGACCCGCAGGCCGACGCTCCCCCGTACCGCCAGCTGCACGACGCCGTGGTCGCCGCGATCGCCGACGGGCGGCTGCGGCCCGGCGAGCGACTGCCGACCGTGCGGGCCCTCGCGGCTCGG
>CALMSE010000124.1 GCA_937872275.1 uncultured Leucobacter sp.
CACCTACGAGAACGAGGGAGCGCTGCATCCCGTGCCCGACGCTGCAGCAACCGAAAGACTGGGCTGCTCGCGTCGCAGCGGCGGATGCGTTCATCTTCGCCTTCCCCGAGTACAACCACGGCTTCGCGGCTCCGATCAAGAACGCCATCGACTACCTGGTCGTCGAGTGGGATCGCAAGCCGGTCGGCTTCGTGAACTGGGGCGGCAACTCTGGCGGCACCCGCGCGCAGGCCGCACTGCAGCCGGTCGTCGTCACCCTGG
The DNA here is from genome assembly GCA_937872275.1 of uncultured Leucobacter sp. Classification (GTDB taxonomy): domain Bacteria; phylum Actinomycetota; class Actinomycetes; order Actinomycetales; family Microbacteriaceae; genus Leucobacter. The sequence continues at coordinate 262 of CALMSE010000124.1, forward strand.
GCATGATCCTCACCCACGGCCACATCGAGGCCAACTTCCCGCAGCCCCAGGTCGCCGACGGCGTGTTCACGCCGAACGATCAGCAGAACATGGTGCTGCAGTCGCAGTTCGACGAGTTCGTGGCGCTGCACGAGGCCCTCGCCAAGTAGCAAACGGTCGTCGGGCCGGCGGTAGGCTGGCCTGATGACTTCGTCGCGCGAGTTCCAGCTCGCCGGGTTCCTGTTCGCGATCGGGAGCGCGGCGAGCTTCGCGCTTTCGGGCATCTTCGCGAGTGCGCTGATCACTGCGGGCTGGTCCCCGGGCGCCGCGGCCACCGCGCGCATCGGCCTCGCCGCGCTGGTGCTGCTCGTGCCGACGCTCCTCATGCTGCGAGGATCGTGGCCGCGCGTGCGCGGCGCATGGGGCTCGGTGGTGCTGTTCGGCGTGCTCGCGGTGGTCGTCCCCCAACTCTGCTTCTTCATCGCGATCCAGTTCATCCCGCCGAGCCTGGCGCTGCTCATCGAGTTCCTCGGCCCGGTGCTGCTGGTCTTCTACCTCTGGGCCCGCACCCGTGTCGCGCCCTCATGGCTCACGCTGCTGGGGGCCGCGCTCGCCCTGCTGGGACTGCTGGCCATCTCGGGGCTGGCCTTGGGCGGCGGCCTGCATCCCCTCGGCATACTCTTCGGGCTCTTCGCCGCCGTCGGCCTGGCCTCGTACTTCGTGCTCGCCGCTCGGGTCGACCACGGCATCGCGCCGCTGCCCTTCACGGGCCTGGGCCTCGCGGTCGCGGCAGTGATCCTCGTCATCGCGAGCGCAACCGGCCTGCTGCCGTTCGTCGCGACCTCGGCACCGACGCTGATCGGCGGAGTCGAAGTGCCGAGCTGGGCGGCGGTTGCGGGTATGGTGCTGGTCTCGACGGTGCTGGCCTACCTGCTCGGAGTGGTCGCGGCGCGCAGGCTCGGGGCCACGCTGGCAAGCTTCACCGCCTACTCGGAGTCGCTTTTCGGCATCGTCTGGACGATCCTGCTGCTCTCGATCCTGCCGACCGGTATGCAGTGGTTGGGTGCCGCGCTGATCATCGCAGGAGTCGTCACCGTCAAGCTCGGTGAGCTGCGCGCCTCACGCATACGATCACGGCAAGCGCGGCGAATCACGGAAGAGGATCCACTGGTCCTTCCATAGTTCGTGGTTCTCACCGAGAACTACAGCTGAGCCAGCTGGGCTGCTCTGAAGCCCGCGGCGCCGAACAGGCCCGCGGGTGACCGCGACGAAAGCGATCCACCATGCCGGGTGGAAGCGGCGCCTCGCGGATACCGGTTCGGACTCGCTCACCGCACCACCCTGTCGCCGACGCGCGGAATACACGAAGGCGCCGAGCAGTTGACCCCACTATGACCACGAACCCCTCCTCCCTGATACTCGGCCTCGACACCTTCGGCGACATCGCGAACGGACCCGACGGCGAACCCCTGCACGCAGCTCAGGTGCTGCGCGACGTCATCGAGCAGGCAGTGCTCGCCGACCGGCTCGGCGTCGACGCGATCACCCTCGGCGAGCATCACCGCGACGACTTCGCTCTCTCGAGCCCGGAGATCGTGCTCGCCGCGATCGCCGGCCGCACCGAGCGCATTCTGCTCGGCACCGGCGTCACCGTGCTGTCGAGCGATGACCCGGTGCGCCTCTACGAACGCTTCGCCACGCTCGACGCGGTCAGCCGCGGACGCGCAGAGGTGATCCTCGGGCGCGGATCGTTCACCGAGTCGTTCCCGCTCTTCGGCTACGAACTCGCCGACTACGAGACCCTCTTCACCGAGAAGCTCGAGCTGTTCACGAGGCTGCAGGCCGAGGGGCCGGTGACCTGGAGCGGTCGCCATCGCAGTCCGCTCTCAGAACAGCAGATATATCCGAAGACAGAGCAGCCGGGCGGCGTGCGAGCCTGGATCGGCGTCGGCGGCAGCCCCCACTCGGTGCTCCGGTCGGTGCAGTCGGGCATCCCGATGATGCTCGCGATCATCGGCGGATCGCCCGAGCGCTTTCTGCCCTTCGTGCATCTTTACCGCCAGACGCAGCAGGAGCTCGAGGTCGCCGAGCCGATGCCGCTCGGCGTGCATTCCCCCGGTCACGTGGCGACGACCGATGCCGAAGCGCGCGAGCAGCTCTGGGAGCATTTCGCCGCGAACCGCAACCGCATCGGCGCCGAGCGCGGCTGGCCCAAGACCACCCGCATGGAGTTCGAGGCGGAGGCCAGCGGCGGCTCCCTCTACGTCGGCTCCCCCGAGACGGTCGCGCAGAAGATCGCCTCGACCGTGCGGGTGCTGGGAGCCGACCGCTTCGACCTGAAGTACGCGAACGGCCCTATGCCGCACGAACTGCTCATGTCGAGCATCGAACTCTACGCGAACGAGGTCATCCCGCGGGTGCGGCAGATCCTCGCCGACTAAGGCAACCGCCTCGGATCCCTTCTTCCGGCACCGGTCGCTGGGCTTGTCGAAGCACCCGGTGTCGGGGCCGGGCGCTTCCACAAGCTCCGGGCGTGACCCCTACACCCCGGCGGGGGCGAGCACGATGTCGAAGCGGGTGCTCGACCACTCCTGATCGCCGAGATCTCGCCCGTCGGGCGTGGGCTCTGCAGCGGAGTGCTTCGCGAAGTCCATGATCAGCGACTCCTTCACGCCGAACACGGAGTCGCGGTCGAGCAGCTCGTCGCCGCGCACGAAGATGTGCGTCACGAGGGTGCGGAAACCGGGCGCGCTGACCATGAAGTGCAGGTGCGAGGCGCGGTAGGGCGAGCGGCCCACGGCATTCAGCATCTGACCCACCGGCCCGTCATCGGGGATCGGGTAGGGCGTCGGGGTGAGACCCCAGAAGCGGTAGGAGCCGTTGACGTCGCTGAAGAGGTGCGCGCGGGCCGCCGTGCGGTCGTCGGTGTACTGCACATCGTAGAGGCCGTCTTCGTCGGCCTCCCAGATCTCGATGCGGGCGCCGGGAATCGGGTTGCCCTCGACGTCGCGCACGGTGCCGGCCACCCAGCAGGGTTCGCCCACCGCGCCGAACGACATGTCCTCGCCCTGCTGGATCTCGGGGGCGTCGTTCACGAAGAAGGGGCCGAAGACCGTGGCCTCGGTCGCGTTCTCGTAGGCCTGGTTGTTGACCGCGACGACCTGCATCGAGATGCCGAGCACGTCGGAGAGCAGGATGAACTCCTGGCGCCGGTCATCGGTGATGTGTCCCACGGCGGTGAGGAACTCGATCGCCTTGTTCCACTCGTCCTCGGTGAGCCGCACCTCGCGCACGAAGGCGTGCAGATGTCGCACGAGCGCCTGCATCACGAGGCGCAGTCGCAGATCGGGGGTGTTCTTGAACGATGCGAGCACCGTGTCGATCAGCTGCAGTTCTCGGTCGGCCTGCTCCCACTCGGTGGGGTGTTCCTTGCTCATGCGCTACTCCTTCGTTGGATTTCGTTCAGTAATTGGGTATCAGGTCGCGTTCACTGAGCTGGTCGAAGTGTTCGTGACCGCGGTTTCCATCCCTTCGACAGGTGGTTCCTGAGCCCTTCGACAGGCTCAGGAACCCCTGCGAAGGGCTCAGGGAACAAAACCGCTCTCACGCGACGGGTTCACCGGCCCAGGCGGCGCGCAGCAGCGCCTCGAGCTCGGGCAGGGTGACGGACCTTGGGTTCGAGGGGGGGATCGCCCCAAGGCACAGCGCGGCCGCCTCGGGGATGTCCTGCTCGCGCAGCCCGACCGCCGCGAGCGACGGCGGTGCGCCGAGCTCCTCGCGCAGGCGCCACAGCCCGGCTGCGGCGGGGCCGCCGCCGAGCGCATCCGAGACGCGCGCTTCGGCATCGGGCGCGGCAGGCATGTTGAAGCCGGCGACGTAGGGCAGCACGACCGAGTGCATCTCGGCGTGGGGCAGGTTGTATGCGCCGCCCAGCACGTGGCAGATCTTGTGATGCATGCCCGATCCGGCCGAGGCGAAGGCGACGGCGGCGAGATAGGCGCCGAACAGTGTGCGCTCGCGCGCATCGAGGTCGTCGGGGTTCGCCGCGAGCCCGCGCAGGCCGGGCACGAGTGCGCGCACGCCCTCGGCGCCCATGGCGGCGTTGATCGGGTCGGCGCGCGGCGCCCAGAAGCCGTCGACCGCATGTGCGAGCGCGTTGAGGCCCGACGACATGGCGAGGCCGACGGGCAGCCCCGTGCTGAGCGTGACGTCGTAGACGATCACCTTCGGCAGCACGCGCTCGTCGGCGCCGGTCTCCTTGCGCTGGGCGGTCGTGAGGCCCCAGACGTTCGTCGCCTCGGAGCCCGCGAAGGTCGTGGGCACGGCGACGATCGGCAGCGAGGTGCGCAGCGCGACGATCTTCGCGAGGCCCGTCGAGGACCCCCCGCCGATCGTGACGATCGCGTCGGCACCGCACTGCTCGGCGAGCGCGGTCGCGGCATCGGCTCGTTCGGCGGGAACGTGCTGCACGATGTCGTGAATGCGCTCGACGACGTTCACCCGCTCCGAGATCGCGTCGGCGAGCTCCATCGCGAAGACGTCGGCGATCAGCAGCACGCGCTGCGCCCCGAGGCCTTCGAGCGCGGTCGTCGTCTGCTCGGCGGCCGAGCCGCGCCCGAAGAGCACGCGCTGGCCGAGTGTGGTGTGGTCGAATTCGAGTGCCATGTGGCTGCCTCCTAGCTAGTTGCGGCTCAGAACCGCGCTGAGTGCGTCGCGCAGCGCGGCTGCGGGATCCTCGACCATGCCCTGCGAACGCCAGGCAATGATCTTATCCGGTCGCACCAGCAGCACGCCGTCCTCGTCGACCTCTCGCAGCCCCGCCCAGTCGAAGTAGAGATCCTCGACCTCTCGCCCGGGGCCGACGACGACCGACCTCAGCTCGATGCCGAGATCCTCGGCGACCATCGTCGCGACATCGGCCCAGGCCTGGCCCGAGATGCCGGTGAAGACGGTGAAGCCGGTGGAGGGTGCGAGATCGAGCGTCGAATGCTTGTGCTCGCCGTCGCCGAGCCACGCGTGCGGCAGCGGAGAGCCTGGCACGGTCGAGGGCTGGTAGTAGAGCTCGGGGTCGCGCAGCGAGGCGGGCTTGCCGCCGGACTCCGAGATCACCGCGTTCGAGGTGTAGAACTGGCCGAGCTCGACGCCGTGCGCGTTGAACTCGTAGTTCTTGACCGCCATGGCCTGGCGCAGGGCCTCGCGCCGCTCGCGCCCGGCGGGCGTGTCGAGCTTGCGCTCCTCGATCGCGGCGACCATCTGCTCGGTGGTCTCGGCTGCGGTGACGCCGAGCGCCTCGAAGAAGCCGCCGAACTCGCGCGACGACTTGTTCGCCCGGGTCACGATCTGGCGGGCCACGGGCGCGCGCTCCTCGGAGTAGCTGTCGAGCAGGGCCTCACCGGCCTGGCCGCGCAGCACGGCGGCCATCTTCCAGGCGAGGTTGTAGCTGTCCTGCACCGAGGTGTTCGAGCCGAGCCCGTTCGACGGCGGATGGCGGTGGATCGCGTCGCCGACGCAGAAGACGCGGCCGTTCTGCAGGTGGGTCGCGAACATCTCGTTGTTGCCCCAGAGCGAGGTGCCCGTGATCTCGACCTCGATGTCGCGCGTGCCGAGCAGCTGGAACACCACCTCGCGCGCCGACTCGTCGTCGATCGAGGGCGGCGGCTGCGAGATGTCGTAGCCCCACACGATCAGCCATTCGTTCCACGGCCGCACCATGCGCACGAGGCCGGCGCCGATGCCGCCGACGTTCGCACCGGGCTGCACCACCCAGTAGAGCACCGAGGGGCGGTGCCCGACGAGAGCCTCGAGGTCGGCGTTGAAGGTGATGTTCATCGAGCCCGCGATGTCCATCCGGCCCTCGAACGGCAGCTCGATGTCGGCGGCGACCTTCGAACGCGCGCCGTCGGCGCCGATCAGGTACTTCGAGCGGATCTCGTACGTCTGGCCGGTCAGGCGGTCGAGCACGGTGGTGGTCACCCCGTCGGCGTCCTGCACATGCGAGAGGTACTCGGTCGAGAACCGGCTCTGCGTGCCGCGCATCGTGGCGTTGCGCACGAGGATCGGCTCGAGGAGGTTCTGCGGCATGTCGCAGTTGAGCGTGGGCGATGCGGCCTCGTAGTCGGCGTGCCTGACGGGGCTGGTGCCCCAGGTCAGGATGCGCCCGAACTCCTCGCCGTCGATGGCCGAGCAGAACACGGTATCGCCGATGAGCTCGTGCGGGGTGGCGAGGGCGTTCACCTCGTCCTCGATGCCCATGTCGCGGAAGAACTCCATCGCGCGCTGGTTGGTGATGTGCGCGCGGGGCGTGTTCGCCGTCCACCGGTACTTGGTGACCATGATGTTCGGGATGCCGTAGGTCGAGAGGGCGAGAGCCATCCCCGATCCGCTGGGCCCGGAACCCACGACCAGCACCTCGGTCTCCACGATCGCCCCCGTCGGGAGCGCCGTCACTGCGATGCCGTCATCGAATTGCGCCATTGCTGTTCCTCCGTGTCATGCACAACCTTGTGGTGACTGCAATTATCGAAGGGCCTCCGCCCGCCATTCGAGCCTCTGGCGCAAACGAGCAAGGCGATGGCGCAAAC
>CALMSE010000125.1 GCA_937872275.1 uncultured Leucobacter sp.
CGGCTCCGAGGCCGGCGACGACGCCGCGCACGGCGGCGGGTCGGTCGCCGGCCCCCGCTTCTACGTCGACTACGGACACACCCCGGGCGCCTTCCAGGCGATGGTCGACGCGCTGGCCGAGGTCGCGGAGGGGCGCGTCATCTTCCTCTTCGGCGCCGACGGCGACCGCGACACGACGAAGCGCTTCGAGATGGGCCGCATCGCGGGCGCCGGCAGCGACGCGGTCATCGTCTGCGACTACCACCCGCGCACCGAGGATCCGGCGGCGATCCGTGCCGAGCTCATCGCGGGCGCCCGCGCGGCGGGGCGCGCGGAGGTGCACGAGGAGGCGGATCCGCGTCGCGCGGTGCGGCTCGCCATTTCGCTCGCCGGACCCGATGACGTTATCCTGTATGCCGGTCCCGGGCACGAGGACTATCAGGAGGTCGCCGGGCACCAGCTTCCGTATTCGGCGCGTGACGAGGTACGCGGGGCGCTCCGCGAGGCGGGAATGCTGTGATCGCACTCACCCTTGCAGAGATCGCGACGGCGACCGGAGGACGGCTCGCCGGCGCCGCCGACCCGGGCATCGTCGTCTCGGGCGATGCGCAGACCGACTCGCGCGAGATCGCGCCCGGGCAGATCTTCTTCGCCCGCCGGGGCGAGGAGACCGACGGACACCTCTTCGCCGGGAAGGCCGTGGAACGCGGCGCCGCACTGCTCGTGGTCGAGCGGGAACTCGACGAGCGCGAACTCGGCGCTCCGCGCGCGGTCTGCGGGCGCGTGCCGCAGATCGTCGTCGCCGACTCGACGACCGCGCTCGGCGACCTCGCCCGCGAGGTCGTGCGCCGGGCGCGCGAGGCCGGCGGCCTCACGATCGTCGGCATCACCGGCTCGAACGGGAAGACGACGACGAAGAACCTCGTCGCGGCCATGGCCGAGCGCATCGGGCCGACCGTCGCGAGCGCCAAGTCGTTCAACAACGAGGTGGGCGGCCCGCTCACCATGCTGCGCGTGGACGCCGGTACCCGCACGCTCGTCGCCGAGATGGGGGCGAGCGCCGAGGGCGAGATCGCGCGGCTCGTCGCGATGGCCCCGCCGCACATCGGCGTCGTGCTCTCGGTGGGCATGGCCCACGCGGGCGGCTTCGGCGGGATCGAGGCGACCGAGCGCACGAAGGCCGAAATGGTGCGGGATCTGCCCGCGGAGGCAGTGGCGGTGCTGAATCGCGACGACCCGCGCGTGGCGAGGATGGCGGAGGCGACGGCTGCCCGGGTGCGCTGGTTCGGGCAGCATCCGGAGGCCGAGGTGCGGGCGAGCGGGATCGAGGTCGCCGCCTCCGGTACCCGCTTCGAGCTGCACGCCGCGGGGGAGATGCTGCCGGTGCGCTTCAGGGTGCTCGGCGAGCACCACGTGACGAACGCGCTGGCCGCCGCCGCGGTGGGGCTCGAGCTCGGGCTGCCGTTCGCCGACGTCGTGGCGACGCTCGAGGCGGCGACGCTCGCCGCCCCCGGCCGCATGCAGCTGCTCGGCGGGCGCGACGGCATCACGATCATCAACGACGCCTACAACGCGAGCCCGGACTCCATGCACGCGGCGCTGAAGACGCTCGCGCAGATCGCGAGGCCCGGGGGCCGCACGGTCGCGGTGCTCGGCGAGATGAGCGAGCTCGGCGACTTCGCGGGCGAGGAGCACGATCGGATCGGGCTGCAGGCCGTGCGGCTGCGACTGTCGCAGCTCGTGGTCGTGGGGGCCGGGGCGCGCCGCATGCACGTCAGCGCCGTCAACGAGGGCGCATGGAGCGACGGCGAGAGCGTCTTCGTCGAGAGCATGGACGAGGCCTTCGAGTACCTGACCCGAACACTGCGACCGGATGACACCGTGCTCGTGAAATCCTCGAACGCCGCGGGCCTCGCCGCGCTCGGCGACCGGCTGGGGGAGGCCTACGCATGATCGCGCTGCTCGTCGCCGGAGCCCTTTCGATGCTCTACTCGCTGCTGCTCACCCCGCTCTTCATCCGAGGGTTCAAGCGCCTGCGCTGGGGGCAGTTCATCCGCGAGGACGGCCCGCAGTCGCACTTCGCGAAGCGCGGCACCCCGACCATGGGCGGTCTCATCTTCATCTCGGGCGCCGTTCTCGCCTACTTCGTCGCGAAGCTCGTCGCGGGCGAGACCCCCTCGGCCTCGGCGATGCTGGTGCTCCTGATGACCGTGGGGCTCGGCCTCGTCGGCTTCGTCGACGACTTCCTGAAGACGCGCAAGCAGCAGTCCCTGGGCCTCGGCGGCTGGGCGAAGATCCTCGGCCAGGTCATCGTCGCCGTCGTCTTCGGCCTGCTCGCGCTGCAGTTCGCGAACGAGAACGGCATCACCCCCGCCTCGACGAGCGTCTCGCTCTTCCGCGATCTCCCCGTCGACTTCATGGCGCTCGGCGCGGTCGCCGGCATCATCCTGCTCCTGCTGTGGATCTCGGTGATCGTCACCGCGGCCTCGAACTCGGTGAACGTGACCGACGGCCTCGACGGCCTCGCCGGCGGCGCGAGCGTGCTCGCCCTCGGCGCCTACGCCCTGATCGGCTTCTGGCAGGCCTCGCAGTCGTGCGTCGCGTCTCCCGGAGAGCCGGGATGCTACGTCGTGCGCGACCCGCTCGATCTCGCCGTGGTCGCGGTCGCCCTGCTGGGAGGCGTTGTCGGCTTCCTGTGGTGGAACACGAGCCCGGCGCACATCTACATGGGCGATACCGGCTCCCTGGGCCTCGGCGGGGCGCTCGCCGCGCTCGCGATCCTCAGCCGCACCGAACTGCTGCTGCTCGTCATCGGCGGCCTCTTCGTGATCGAGTCGGGCTCCGTCATCCTGCAGCGCCTCTACTTCAAGGTCACGAAGGGCAAGCGGATCTTCCTGATGAGCCCGATCCACCACCACTTCGAGCTGAAGGGCTGGGAGGAGGTCACGGTCGTGGTGCGGTTCTGGATCATCGCGGGCGTCCTCGTGCTTTCCGGGGTGGGCCTGCTCTACGCGGAATGGGTGCTGCAGTGGTAGACCCGGCGGTGCGGGGGCGGATCCTCGCGCTCCGCAGCTGGCACGACGACTGGTCGGGGCTGCGCGTGGCCGTGCTCGGGCTCGGCGTCACCGGCTTCTCGGTCGCCGACACGCTCGTGGAGCTCGGCTCGCGGGTGCGGGTGATCTACGGCGCGGAGGATGCGGATCGGGAGCGGCTGCTCGACGCGATCGGCGCCGAGCGCGCCCGCCTCGAGGGCGACGAGGCGCAGCTCGAAGACCTTGTCGCCTTCGCCCCCGAGCTCGTCGTGGTCTCGCCGGGTTACCGGCCCGACCACCCGCTCACCGAGTGGGCCGAGCGGCAGGGCGCGGTCGTCTGGGGCGACATCGAGCTCGGCTGGAGGCTGCGCGACAAGACCGACCGCGTCGCCGACTGGATCTGCATCACCGGCACCAACGGAAAGACCACGACCACGCAGCTCACCGCGCACATGCTCGTGTCGGGCGGGCTGCGCGCCGCGCCCGTCGGCAACATCGGCATGCCGATCCTCGACGCTCTGCGCGACCCGCAGGGCTACGACGCGCTCGTCGTCGAGCTCTCGAGCTTCCAGCTCCATCGCCTGGGTGCGCACGGCTCGGGCGAGATCTCGCCGTATGCGAGCGCCTGCCTGAACATCGCCGACGACCACCTCGACTGGCACGGCTCTGTGGAGGCCTACGTCGCGGCGAAGGGCCGCGTCTACGCGAATACCCAGGTCGCCTGCGTCTACAACCGGGCCGACGAGCGCACCGAGCGACTCGTGGAGCAGGCCGAGGTGGTCGAGGGCGCGCGCGCCATCGGCTTCGGTCTCGACACCCCGCCGCCCAGCGGCTTCGGGGTGGTCGAGGGCATCCTCGTCGACCGGGGCTTCCACGCGAAGCGGCGGAGCGAGGCCTACGAGCTCGTCACGCTCGACGAGCTGCGCGATGTCGGGCTCGACGCCCCCCATCTCGTGCAGAACATCCTGGCGGCGGCGGCGCTCGCGCGCTCGCGCGGCGTCGAGCCGGCCGAGGTGGCTGGGGCGATCCTGAGCTTCCGCCTCGACTCGCACCGCGCCGAGCGCCTCGGCGAATCGCCCGCGCTCCCCGGGGTGCAGTGGATCGACGACTCGAAGGCGACCAACGCCCACGCCGCCGACGCCTCGCTGCGCGCCCAGGACCGCGTCGTGTGGATCGTCGGCGGCCTCCTGAAGGGGGTCGACATCGCGGGCCTCGTCGAGGCGCACGCCGGACGCCTGCGGGGCGCCGTGGTGATCGGGGCCGAGCGCGGGGAGGTGCTCGAGGCACTTCGGCAACACGCGCCCGGGGTTCCCGTGATCGAGGTCGCCCCGGGGGAGACTGATGACACGATGACCGGCGCGGTTGCGGCGGCCGTATCGCTCGCGGAAGCCGGCGACACGGTGCTGCTGTCACCGGCTGCGGCGTCGATGGACCAGTTCAGAGACTACGCGGATCGAGGCCGACGCTTCCAGGCGGCGGTACGGGCGCTCGGCGGGGGTGATGCGGGTGACCACCACGCACCGGCCGAAGACGGGCGCGGCTGAGCCGGGCTCGGGCGCCCGCGAAGGCGGAGCCGGCGCGTCCGGGCGCGCGCGCATCCGCCTCGGCGGGCAGTTCACCTTCTCCTCCGACCCGACCGTGGTGCTGCTCTACGCCATCACCTTCCTGCTCGTCGGCATCGGCCTCATCATGGTGCTCTCGGCGTCGTCGATCTCCTCGTACCTCGCCGAGCAGGGGTTCTTCGGCGGGTTCTGGCGCCAGTTCGGCTTCGCGGTCATCGGGATCCCCCTCATGCTCATCGCCGCGGCGATGCCGATCCGCTTCTGGAAGAAGTGGGCCTGGGCGCTCTTCGGCCTCGGCATCCTGCTGCAGCTGCTCGTGTTCACCCCCCTGGGCGTCGAGGTCTACGGCAACCGCAACTGGATCCAGATCGGCGGTCTCGGTGCGCAGCCGTCGGAGGTGCTGAAGCTCGCGCTCGTGGTGTGGATCGGCGCCGTGCTGCTGAAGAAGGAGCCGCTGCTCGGGCAGGTGCGCCACGAGCTCATCCCGGTCGTGCTGCCCGGCGCGATCCTCGCACTCGGGCTCGTGCTGCTCGGCAACGACCTCGGCACGACGCTCGTCATGGGCGCGACGGTGATCGGCGCCATGTTCTTCGGCGGGGTCAGCTGGAAGACCCTCGGCCTGATCCTCCTGGGCGCCGCGATCGCCGCCGCCTTCTTCGTGCTCTCGAGCCCCAACCGCATGAACCGCCTGCTCGGCCACGCGACGGGCAACGAGGACTACAGCGGTCTCGGCTGGCAGCCCCTCCACGGACTGTGGGCGCTCGCGGGCGGCGGCCTCTTCGGCGTGGGGCTCGGCGGCTCGAAGGCGAAATGGTCGTGGCTGCCCGCGGCCGACAACGACTACATCTTCGCGATCATCGGCGAGGAGCTGGGTCTCGTCGGGGCGCTGCTCGTGATCGTCCTCTTCGTCGTGCTCACCATCGTGATGCTGCGGGCCATCTCGCGGGCGCGCGACCGCTTCGGTCGAGCCGTCATCGGCGGCATCATGGTGTGGATCGTGGGCCAGGCCTTCATCAACATCGGCGTCGTGATCGGCGTGTTCCCCGTGCTCGGCGTGCCGTTGCCGCTCATCAGCTCCGGTGGCACCGCGCTCGTCGCCTGCCTGCTCGCGATGGGCGTCGTCATCTCGATCGCGCGCGACGGCGCCGCGTATCGGGCCGAGCTGGAGGCGGGGGAGCCGCGATGACCGTGTACCTGCTGACCGGGGGCGGCACGGCCGGCCACGTGAACCCCCTGCTCGCGCTCGCCGATCTGGTGTCGGCTCGCGAGCCCGACGTGGAG
>CALMSE010000126.1 GCA_937872275.1 uncultured Leucobacter sp.
CGCGCAGCAGCGCGCGGCGGATCGGCGATCCGCCCTCCGCCGCCTGGCGTTCGAGCCGCTGGGTGATGACGTCGTGGGCGATGCCGACGAGGGGCGTGCCCGGCAGCCGACGCCGCAGGGCCGGCGCGAGCGCGATCATCTCGGACCACTGCAATTCGACGGCATCGGCGCGTTCGAGCCGCGCCCAGGGCGCCCGGGCGCCGCGGAACAGCCGGCGAACCGGCCGGTAGATCGAGCTGCCCGCCCATACCGATTCGAGCTGGAACAGCTTGAGCAGCGGCCCAGCGAGGACCGGCCGCGCCCCTTCGAGCAGCGCGGCGGGCGGGCCGCCCGCCGCCTTCGGCAGGGCGTCGCGGTTGATGGGGGTGTCGGGGGCGAGGTGCTCCACCCGGGCGAACCGGGCGAGCGCGCGGTCGTGGGCGAGCAGATACTGCCCTCCCGCGTGGGCGACCGCGGGGTAGGGGAGGTACTTCGTCAGGCTGAGCACCGTCGGCAGCGGATCCCACGACTCCGCGTGCTCCGATCGGTGGTCTGCGGCCATCCGCTCAGTCTAGAACACCGTTTCGAGCCGGGTCCCGTCGTCGCCGGCGCTCGGGCGCCGACGGCCCGGAGCCGAGGGGCTCTCACGAGTCGGATATAGAATCGGCGTGCGTACCGGGCCGATTGTCGTAGGGAGTTCCATTGCGTGCGAGGCTGCGTCGTATCGCCCGATGGGCTCTCGATGAGAGCCCCACCGCGGCGGTCCCCTTCCGGCACCTCGGACAGGCGGCCCGCCTCGTCGTCCCGCACCGCCGCTCCGCCGGGTCGGAGGAGATCTCGCGCGAGTGGGCTGACCGGCTGCAGGGCGTCGACGTGCTGTCGGTCGACATGTTCGACACGCTGGTGCAGCGGAGACTTCTGCGACCGGACGACGTGCACGAGGTCGTCGGCTTCGAGGCCGGGCGCGACCGGCGTCTGGCGGGCCTGCCCTGGACGGACATGCGCAGGCAGGCCGAGGGCGTGGCCCGGAAGGGGTCGCCGACCCCGGACGTCACCCTGGACGGCATCTTCGAGCAGCTCGGCGCCTTCGCGGATGCCGAGCTGCTCGCCTCCCTGAAGCGGGCGGAACTGCGCACGGAGCTGGAGCTCGTCCGCCCGACCGCGCGAGGGCGCGCGCTCTGGCAGGCGGCCCGGGAGGCGGGCGCGCGTATCGTCGTGACCACCGACATCTACCTGCCGAAGGCCGAGCTCGCGGCGATGCTGACCGCGTGCGGCTACGAGGGCTGGGATTCGATCCGCGCCAGCGGAGCGGACGGGGTCGCGAAGTTCGACGGCTCCTCGTTCCGGAGCCTCCGGGAGGACTATCCCGGCCTCCGGATCCTGCACGTCGGCGACAACAGGCACTCGGATGTGCGGGCCGCACGGCGGAGCGGCGTGACCGCGGAGCTGCTCGAACGCCCCCTGGACGCACTGCCCGCCGCTCGCGGCGGCCTGCCCTCGAATGCGGATCCGCGGAAGGGTCGGTTCCGGAGGAGCGCATCTCGGCGAACCGCCTGGGGCGCGTCGGCGAGCGCGGCGCTCACGGAGGACTGGCTCGACCGCAATCGCGGCAGGGCCGACGTCGTCGACGAGATCGGATACGGGGTGCTGGGCCCCGCGCTCGCGGGCTTCTCGCAGTACCTCGGCCGCGAGGCGGAGCGATCCGGGATCGACCGGCTGATCTTCCTCGCCCGCGAGGGGGCGATCCTGCGGCGCGCCTACGAGGCCTCCCACGGGCGCTCCGCGCTCGAGAACGACTACGCGGTCATCTCCACCCGCGTGCTCGGACTCTCCGGCCTGGTCGATCCGACGAGCGAGGAGAGCCTGCACTTCCTGACGAAGACCTCGGCGCCCCTGACCCCGGCCGACTTCGTATCGCGGATCCTGCCCGACGTGCCGGAGGCCGACGTCCGAGCCGCGTGCCGACGTGCCGGGGTCGCCTGGGGCCGGAGGCTGACCCGCAAGGAGGCGCGGCGCGGGCTGGCGCCGGTCTTCGCGGAGTTCGCGGGCGAGCTGGCGGCGATCGGACGGGCCGAGCGTCCGGTGCTGATCGACTACCTGGCCTCGCTGAAGACATCCGATCCGGGCACCGCGATCGTCGACGTCGGCTGGGCCGGCTCGATCCAGTCCGCGCTGAACCGGTTGACCGGGAGGACCCATACCGGCTTCTACCTGGCGCTCTCCGATTCGCCGACGACCCGCGCGGTCCCCCACCTCCACGGATGGATCGACCAGCGGCTCGGCGGGCGCACCGCGAGGGACTTCCGCCGGGTCTACGCGCGGACCCCCGCACTCGAGGTGCTGCTCGCGAACACGGACCACGGATCCGCCGCCGCGGTGCGGCGAGCGCCCGACGGCTTCGCCTTCGAGTATCTGCCCAACGAGTTCCAGGGGACCGACGCGGAGAGGATCGTCCGCCTGCAGGCTCGCGCGCTGGAGTACGTACGGGACTACGCGGAGAACGCCGAGTCGCTCCCCGCGGAGATGCGCGAGCTGTCGTTCGAGGCGGCCTTCGGCCCGGTCTTCGAGTTCCTCACGAACCCCTCCCTGTCGCAGCTGCGGGCGCTGCGCGGCACGCAGTTCGACGGCTCCTACGGGGTGAGATCGGCCCGCCTCGGACGATGGTGGATCCCGACCTCGCTGCGCCGCCGCTGAGCCCCGGCCCTACTCGGCGTCGGGAGCGGGCGAGGCCGCCGCGACGCCGCTCGCGACGAGCCGGTGGATGTAGTCGTAGTCGGGGTACTCGGGATCCACGTCCGGCGGAGTGAGCTGCACGACCACCGGCTGGTGGGCCCGCGCCTTGATCGCGAGATCGACGAAGCTCCCGAGCATGGAGTCGGGGATGTCGGTGCGCACCATCTCCGAGCCCGTGTCGAGGATCTCCTTCAGGTGGTTCAGCACGTTCTGCGGGTCCATCTGAGCCAGGATCGCGGCCTGCAGCTGACGCTGCCGGTCCATGCGGTCGTAGTCGCCGCCTGCGGAGCCGTAGCGCGACCGGGCGTACCATTCGGCGACGTAGCCGCCCATCCGGTAGGTGCCGGGCTCGATCCACTCCTCGACCCCGACCAGCTCCCCCGTGGCCTCGTCGACCTCGCCGCCGATCGGCAACCGCTCGGCTACCTCGATCTCGACGCCGCCGAGCGCATCGATGAGGTCCGCGAAGCCCTGCATGTCGATGAGCACGTAGAACTGCACCTCGAGCCCCGTGGCGCCGGTGACCGCGTCCTTGGTGGCCTCGATGCCCGGCGAGGAGCCCCGCGAGACCGCGTCGGGGTAGAAGCCCTCGTACAGGTAGCTGTACTGCGGGTCGTCGACCACCTCGACCTCGCTGAAGATGCCGTTGAGGTACCCCCTGGTCAGACAGCCGCCGTAGTCGCCGAAGGCGTTCGGACCCATGCAGAATCCGTTGGGGTGGACCGCGTACATGGGCGAGGTCTCGGGGAACGGCATCTCGGTCAGCTCGCGCGGCAGGCCGACGATCACCGACTGCCCGGTCTCGGCGTCGACGCTGATGAGCGAGATGCTGTCGGGGCGCATGCCGTCGCGATCCTCGCCCATGTCGACGCCCAGCAGCAGGATGTTGTAGCGGCCGTCGACCGGATCGACGGGCGGGGCGGCGTTCACGAAGAGGGCGCTGCGCCAATCCCCCCGGAGCGTGCCCACCGTCGTCGCCGCCCACGCCGCCGCGCCCACCGGCAGCACGGTGAGCAGCACCGACAGTACGGCGACGGGCACCCGCCACCCGGGCGAGATGCGCACGAGCCTCGTCAGCCGCAGGGTGTCGAAGCCCAGCACCAGCCAGAGCACCGCGTAAGCGACGATCAGCGCCTGCAGCACCAGCAGCACGACGGGGTTGGCGAGGACGTTCAGGGTGAACGCCCGTGCGAAGAGCAGACCGGCGACCACGAGCAGGCCGAGCACGATCAGCGCGATCGTGGCCCCCAGGCCGAAGCGGCCGAGCCTGCGATTGCCCGCGAGCAGCTGCGCGCTGCCCGGCAGCACGAAGCCCAGCACGACCAGCCAGCGCGCCCGCTTGTCCATCAGCGGCCGCGAGCCGGTGTCGGGATGGCGCAGCGGGCGCTCGAGCTCCAGGGTCATGGATTCAAGGGTAAGAGCCGCGCGGCGCGCGAGGCTGGAAACCCGCCGCAGTGCGCCGATCCCGGCCCGCGACGCGCCGATCCCGGCCCGTATTGCGCATCCACTCAGGCAACCCCCTGCCCATTCCCTACAATTGACTGAGTATCTGCTGATATGCGCATGAGGAGGACCGTGGCAACGCTCACCCTCATCGGAGAGCCCTTCCCCGACACCGACGCCGCGGCGAACGCGGCCGCGGCGCGGGATCTCGCCCGAGCGGTCGCGGTCACCGCGCCCCGCGGCTGCAGCGGTCGCCTGCTCGTGGCCCGCGACCGGCCGGCCCCGCAGTTCGACACCGCCCTCGCCCAGGTCGAGGCCATCCCGTTGAAGGCCGCGGTGCTGCCCCGCGTCTGGCGCAACGGCACCACGGCCCGACCCCTCGACGGCGAGTTCGTGCATGCGACCACCCCTCTCGTGCCGTTGCGCACCCGCAAGGAGGAGGACGGATCGCAGACCTCCGTGCTCGTTCCCCACGCGCTCGCCTGGCAGGCTCCCGAGCTCATGGGCCCTCAGACGGCCCGTCGCTACCGAGCCTTCGTCAAGCGCGCCGTGCGCCTGGCTGACGCGCTGCTCGCAGGCACGCACGCCACCGCGACGGCGCTGCAGGAGCGCTACGGTGCGGGGCTCCCCGTCCGGGTGCTGCCGCTCGCCCCGCCCGCGGAATACCTCCCCCGCTCCGATGCCGAGGCGCGCCGGGCCTCTCTCGGCCTGCCCGCGCGCTATCTCGCGACGAACGCTCAGGTCGGCCCGCACGGCCGCCTCGAACTGCTCTTCTCCGCGCTCGCGGCCGACGCCTCCCTGCCGCCCCTCGTCGTGCTCAGCACCGAGGCCGCGAGGGAGCAGGTGCTCGCCGCCGCACCCCTGCAGTTGCGAGAGCGCCTGCACGTCGTCACCTCGCCCGAGCTCGCGGACACCGGGGCGGTGCTCTCCGGCGCAGCCCTGCTCGTCATGCCCCAGGCCTTTATCGGCGCCGGCTACGAGGTGCTGGGCGCCCTCGCCTGCGGCGTGCCCGTCGTGCACCTCGGCTGCGCCGCGGTCGCGGAGCTCGCCTTCGACGCGGGGGTCGGCGTCGACGCCCCGGAGGAGCTCGGCGGCGCCCTCGCCCGTCTCGCGGGCGACCCCGGTGAGCTCGATCGACTGCGCGTGCACGCCCTCGACCGCGCGCGATCCTTCAGCTGGGAGGGTGCCGCCTGGCAGCTCTGGGAGCTGCACGCGAACCTCTGAGCCGGCCGAGGGCCACGGCGGCATCCGCACCGCCCGCAGGCCTGCACCGGCCATGCCGCCTCCGATAGGCTCGTATGACGACCGGAGGGCCCGCGCAGTCGGCTCGCGGAATCAAGGTAGGAGTCGCATGTCTTCGTCACTGCAGCAGCACAGCATCGTCACCTCGCTGAGCGACGACCAGCTGCTGCAACTGCTGAGAGACACCGCGACGCAGGCCTCGCGCTCGCAGTATGCCTTCTATCCGCACCCCGAGTCGCCTGCGGCGTTCTCGGCCGCCCTCCAGGCGACGCCTTCGAGCATCGCGGTCGTCGTGCTCTTCCGCATCGAGCAGGTTCCCGGCGGATGCAGCGTCGTCCCCAGGATCGCCTGGCCGCAGGAGGCGACCGGCGCGCCGCACCCGGCGGCCGAGTACCTGGCCGCTCAGGCGGCCGGCGCGATCCGCCATTTCGATCCGGGGGCCCGCTCGCTCTTCGCCGCGGCA
>CALMSE010000127.1 GCA_937872275.1 uncultured Leucobacter sp.
GCAGCATGATCTGGTAGCTCGTGGTCACCTCGCCGATGGGCAGCAGCGGCAGATCGGCATGGGCGGATCCCGGGATGCCCGGGCCCCCGACGACATGCCGGCGCGCCGCCGAGACGAGGTCGCCGAGCACCGCGGACGCGGTCTCGACGCCGCCGGCGCCCGCGCCGTAGAACATCAGCTCGCCCGCGGCCTCCGCCTCGACGAAGACCGCGTTCTTGCCGCCGTGCACCGCGGCGAGCGGATGGTCTCGACCGATGAGCGCCGGGTACACGCGCGCGGAGACGCCGGAGGTGCCGTCGGCCGCGGTGAGCCGCTCGGCGATCGCGAGCAGCTTGATGACGTAGCCGGCGTGCTTCGCGGCCTCGATCTGCTCCCCCGTCACACCGGTGATGCCCTCGCGGTGCACGGACTCGACCGGCACCTCGGTGTGGAAGGCGATGCTCGCGAGGATCGTCGCCTTCTGCGCCGCGTCGTAGCCCTCGACGTCGAGGGTCGGATCCGCCTCGAGGTAGCCGAGCTCGCTCGCCACGCGCATCGCGTCCTCCGCGGAATCGCCGAAGCGGTCCATGCGATCGAGGATGTAGTTGGTCGATCCGTTCACGATGCCGAGCACGCGGGTGATGCGGTCGCCCGCGAGGCTCTCGCGCAGCGGCCGGATGATCGGGATCGCGCCGGCGACCGCGGCCTCGTAGGAGAGCTGCGCGCCCACCTGCTCGGCCGTGTCGGCGAGCTCGGGGCCGTGCGTCGCGATGAGCGCCTTGTTCGCCGTGACGACGTCGGCGCCGCCCTCGAGCGCGCGCAGGATCAGCGTGCGCGCGGGCTCGATGCCGCCCATCAGCTCGACCACGATGTCGGCGCCCAGCACCAGCGTCTCGGCGTCGGTCGTGAAGAGCTCCTGGGGCAGTTCGACGTCGCGCTTCGCATCGAGCGAGCGCACGGCGATGCCCGTCAGCGTGAGTCGCGCGCCGATGCGGGCGGCGAGCTCGTCGCCCTGCTCGATGATCAGGCGTGCCACCTGGGCGCCCACCGAGCCGCAGCCCAGCAGCGCCACACGCAGATCGCGGTATGCGTTCACTTCGTTCTCTCCTCGTCGACGGGGTCGGTCACGCTTCGGGCCAGCAGTTCGGCCTCGGTCTCGCCGCGCACGATCGTGCGGGCCTCGCCGTTCCGCATGGCGATCACGGGGGGCCTGGGCAGGTAGTTGTAGTTGCTCGAGAGCGACCAGCAGTAGGCGCCGGTGGCCGCGACCGCGACGATGTCGCCCGGGGCGATGTCGCCCGGGAGCACGTCGCGCTGCACCACGATGTCGCCCGACTCGCAGTGCTTGCCGACCACGCGCACGAGCGCCGGGGCGGCGTCGCTCAGGCGGTTCGCGATCCGCACCTGGTAGTCGGCGCCGTAGAGCGCCGGGCGCGCGTTGTCGCTCATGCCGCCGTCGACGCTCACGTAGAGCCGCTCGGCCCAGCCGGCATCGGGCGAGTCGACGTCGGCGGGTGCTTCGTCGGTGCCGGCGAGCGCCACGGCCTTCGTCGTGCCCACCGTGTAGAGGGTCACGCCCGCGGGCCCGATGACGCTGCGACCGGGCTCGAAGGCGACCTCGGGCAGCGGGATGCCCGCCTCCGCGCAGCCCTCCGCGACGATGTCGGCGAGCTCGCGGGCGAGCCGAGCGATATCGGGGACCTCCTCGGCCTGCGCCGAGGTGTAGGCGATGCCGAAGCCCCCGCCCAGGTTCAGCTCGGGAACGGGGCGGCCCAGCGCCTCGGCGAGCCCGGCGTACAGCCCGATCAGGCGGCGCGCCGACTCGCGGAAGCCGTCGCTCGCGAAGATCTGGGAGCCGATGTGGCAGTGCAGGCCGACGAAGTCGAGGCTCGGCTGCGACGCGATCCGCCCCGCGACCTCGATCGCGCGATCCATCGGCAGGCCGAACTTCTGATCCTCGTGCGAGGTCGCGAGGAAATCGTGGGTGCCGGCGTGCACGCCGCTGTTGATGCGCAGGCGCACGCGCTGCCGCACCCCGGCGGCCGCCGCGGCGGCCGCGATCCGCTCGATCTCCTGCTCGCTGTCGATGATCAGGGTGCCGACGCCCGCCGCGACCGCGCGCGCGATCTCGACCTCGCTCTTGTTGTTGCCGTGGAAGCCGATGCGCGCAGGGTCCACGCCGGCGGCGAGCGCCACGGCGAGCTCCCCGCCGCTCGCGACGTCCACGCCGAGGCCCTCCTCGGCCATCCAGCGGGCGACCTCGACGCAGAGGAAGGCCTTGCCCGCGTAGTAGACCGCGGCCCGGGTGCCGATCCTGCGGAACTCGCCCTCGAGCGCCTCCCGGATGCCGCGAGCGCGATCCCTCGCGACCTGCTCGTCGACGACGTAGAGCGGCGAGCCGAATCGCTCCACCAGCTCCGTCGCCCGGATGCCGCCGAGCTTCAGCTGCCCGCACTCCCGATCGCGTCGCGCGGTCGCCGGAAACACCCGGGGGTCGATCTCGTTGAGGGCGCTCATCCGCACAAGTTTAGCGGCTCAGCCGCCGCAGCTGCCCGGGGCCTGCTGCGCGGGGTCCGAGAGGATGGTCGGAGACAGGTCGACGGCCACCATGACGGACCCGGTGCTCGACAATCGGAGCTCGGTGAGGGTCACCCCCGCGGGCAGCCGGTCGCGCACGCAGAGCTCATGCGAAGTCAGCAGCCCGTCGAGCGCGTCGCCGGTGACCGAGCGGAGCTGCTCGGTGGTGAGGTCGAAGCCCGCGGCCTTGATCTCGGTCGGCTCGACCCACACGTCGCCCTCCTGCACCGATATCTCGAGCGTCACCGAGAGCGTCACGGTCGCGCCGAAGAGGGTGAGGGTGCGGCCCACGGCGATCTCGCCGTTGCGGACCTGGGCCGTGTCGGCCATGCCCTGGGTCGCGAGCTGCACGACGGGCGCCACGCTCTCGGCCGGGATCAGCACGGCGGCCCGGGCCCCCTCGATCTCCCCCTGCGTGGGGTCGAAGGGCACGGACCGTGCCTCCACCGCGAGGGTCGCGACGATGCCCTCGAGCAGCGGGGCGTTCGGCACCTCGACCTCGATCGGCCCGACGCGCCCGGCCAGCGCGGAGAGCAGCGACGATCCGCCCAGTTCGACGTCGACCGGGTGATCGTCGGAGAGGCGCAGCTGCTCGCGCACCTGCTCGGCCACGATGTTCGGGATGACGGCGCGCAGCACGATCTCGCCGGCGCCGGCCAGCACTCCGAGCACCACGAGCACGATGAGGACGCGCAGCCACCAGCGGCGTCTGCGCCGCGGCTTCGCGGGCTCCGCCGCCGGATCCGCCCCGGGCGCCTCGAGGTCAGGCAGCACCTGCGTCGTCGCCTGATCCGCACCCTCCTCGGCCACGGTCACAGCCGATCCGGCGCCGAGACGCCCAGCAGATCGAGGCCGTTGCGGATCACCTGACCCGCAGCGTCGTTCAGCCACAGGCGTGTGCGGTGGAGGTCTTCGACCGGCTCATCGCCCTGCGGGATGACCCGGCAGTTGTCGTACCAGCGGTGGAAGGCCGCGGCCAGCTCCTCGAGGTAGCGCGCGATGCGGTGCGGCTCGCGCAGCTCCGCGGCGCCAGCGACGATGGACGGGTACTCCTGGAGCTTGCCGAGCAGCTCCGTCTCGGTCTCGTGGGTGAGCAGCTCGGGCGCGAAGGCGCTGCGATCGACGCCCGCGGCGGCGGCGTTGCGATCCACCGCCCGGGTGCGCGCGTGGGCGTACTGCACGTAGAAGACCGGGTTGTCGTTCGTGCGGCTGCGCAGCTTCTCGCCGTCGAGCGCGAGCGGGGAGTCGGCCGGATAGCGGGCGAGCCAGTAGCGCAGGGCGTCGGCGCCGAGCCATTCGAGCAGGTCGTCGAGCTCGACGATGTTGCCCGCGCGCTTCGAGAGCCGAGCCCCGTTCAGGTTCACGAGCTGCCCGATGAGCACCGTGATGTCCTTCTCGGTGTCATCGCCCGCGGCCCCCGCGATCGCGGTGAGGCGGCCGATGTAGCCGTGATGATCCGCGCCCAGCAGGTAGATCTTCTCGCCGAAGCCGCGATCCTTCTTGGAGAGGTAGTAGGCGGCGTCGGCCGCGAAGTAGGTGTAGACGCCGTTGCCGCGGGTGAAGACGCGGTCCTTGTCGTCGCCGAAGTCGGTCGTGCGCACCCAGATCGCCTCGTCCTCCTCGAAGACGTGGCCCTGCTCCCGCAGGCGGTCGACCGCGGTCTCGATGGGGCTCTGCTCCCCGTCCCCGCCCTTCGCGTGCAGGGTGCGCTCCGAGAAGAAGACGTCGAAGTGCACGTTGAAGCGCTCGAGCGAGCTCTCGATCTCGGCGAGCTGCTGCCGGTAGCCGAGTTCCTGGGCGAGCTCGAGCGCGCCGGCGCGGTTCTGCGCGGCGATCTCCGGGAGATCGGGCTGCTCGGCGAGCACCTTCTTGCCGAGCTCCTGGATGTAGGCGCCGGGGTAGGCGTCCTCGGGCGCCTCCTCGCCGAGCGCGGCGGCGAGCACCGAGCGCCCGAACTTGTCCATCTGCGAGCCGGCGTCGTTGATGTAGTACTCGTTGGTCACCTCGGCGCCCGCCGCGCGCAGCACGCGCGAGATCGAGTCGCCGAGCGCCGCCCAGCGCGTGTGCCCCAGGTGCAGCGGGCCGGTCGGATTGGCCGAGACGAACTCGAGGTTGATGTGCTGACCGGCCAGGGCATCGCCGCGGCCGTAGGCGGCCCCCTGCTCGACGATCCGACGCGCGGTCTCCCCCGCGCTCGCGGCGTCGAGGGTGATGTTGATGAAGCCGGGCCCCGCGACTTCGGCCCCCGCGACGCCGTCGACCTCCGCGATCCGCTCGGCGATCTCCTGCGCGAGCTCGCGCGGATTCGTGCCGAGGCGCTTCGCGAACTTCATGGCGGCGTTCGAGGCCCAGTCGCCGTGCTCCCGGTTCTTCGGGCGCTCGACCGCCGTATCGGCCTCCGTCACCGCGATCGCGGGGGGCTCCGCGCCGCCCTCCCCGCGCCCGGGACCGTCGCTCGGTTCCCCGCCATCATTCCGCTCAGCACCGTCGCTCCGCTCCGCGATGATGTCGGCGAGGATGCGGGCGAGCTGGCTGGCGAGTTCTTGAGGCGTCACGAGGGTCAATTCTAGTTCTCCCGGACCGGCGCCTCGCTGCACACGCGTTTGACCGTTGCACACGCGTATCGCTCGACATCTCGTGTGCAACGGTCAAACGCGTGTGGCTCGACGTGAGCGCGCTGCCGGGCGCTCGGTCAGGCGCGCCGCCAGGCGGGATCGAGGTGCGCGGTCGCGCGCGGGGCCCGGCCTGTCCTCCTGCGATCCCCGGGTGCGCTAGGCTGATCTGGTGCGTTGACCCAGCCTCCGTAGCTCAGGGGATAGAGCGCCGGTTTCCGGTACCGTAGGTCGGGGGTTCGAATCCCTCCGGGGGCACCAGATCACGGTCGAA
>CALMSE010000128.1 GCA_937872275.1 uncultured Leucobacter sp.
TCGCCCGGGCACGGCTCTTCGCGCGCGAGGTCCGCCGGGGCGCAGGGTGCCTGCCGAGGCCGCCATGCCGGCCTGCCGGCCGTCGCAGCGGCGGAGATCCGCATTCGGGCCGACCGGATCTGGGGAGAGCGTCTGCCGGAATGCAGATCTCTGCATGAGTGCAGGCCGATCCGCTCGCGAGCCCGAGACCGAGACCGAGCCCGAGCCCGAAAGCGCCCTGAAAATCACAGTTCGCTAACCGACCGTGCGATTTTCGCGAATCTCCAATATAGTCATGATGAATATGTCCTTTCAGGTGGGATATATCCGCGACGCGAGGAGGATCAAGGGTGATCTCGAGCAAGAAGGTCATTGTCTCGGCGGCGGTGACGGGTTCGGTGCACATCCCCTCGATGAGCGAGTACCTGCCGGTCACCCCTGAGGAGATCGGCCAGGCCGCGATCGAGGCCGCGCACGCCGGGGCCGCGATCGTGCACCTGCACGCGCGCTACGACGACGGCCGCCCCTCGCCCGAGCCCGAGACCTTCGCCCGCTTCTTGCCCCGCGTCGCGGCGGAGACCGACGCGGTGATCAACATCTCGACGGGCGGCGCGAGCTCGATGTCGATCGAGGACCGGCTCGCGGCCGCGACCGCCTTCAGCCCCGAGCTCGCCTCGCTCAACATGGGCACCATGAACTTCGTGTTCGCGGGGATCGCGGATCGCATCGCCGAGTACCGCTTCCCCTGGGAGCGCGACTACGTGCTGGCGAGCTACAGCAACCCCTTCACCAACACCTTCGACAAGATCGAGTACACCCTGCGCGAGCTCGGCGAGGGCGGCGGCACCCGCTTCGAGTTCGAGTGCTACGACATCGGCCACCTCTACAACCTGGCCTACTTCGTCGATCGCGGCCTGGTGAAGGCGCCGTTCCTCGTGCAGGGCGTCTTCGGCATCCTGGGCGGCATCGGCGCCGATATCGAGAACCTCGACCATATGGTGAAGATCGCCGACAAGCTGTTCGGCGACGACTACACCTTCTCGGCCTTCGCGGCCGGCCGCAACCAGATGGAGTTCACGACGCGCAGCGCCGAGCTGGGCGGCCATTCGCGCGTCGGCCTCGAGGACAACCTGTTCATCGCCAAGGGCGAGAAGGCGGTCTCGAGCGCGCAGCAGGTGGAGCGGCTCATCGCCGCCCTGAACGGTCTCGGCAGGGAGATCGCGACGCCCGACGAGGCGCGCGAGATGCTGCACCTCAAGGGCAGATCGGCGACGAAGATCCCGGTTTCCTGAGCCCCGGGGGCCGTCCGGCTGCGTACGAGCTTGACAGGACCCGCCCCCTTCCGGTTATATTCATCAAGGCGTACGCACACGATTGCACAACCCCCGCGCTCGCTCAACGAGGAGACAGAGTCCATGCTCGACACGAACCCGCCCGCTTCGGATGCCAGCCCGTTGCTGCAGGTGAAGAACCTGACCCGCCGCTTCGGCGGCGTCGTCGCGCTCGACGACGTGAGCTTCGAGGTGGCAGACGGCGAGCGGCTCGCGGTCATCGGCCCGAACGGCGCGGGCAAGAGCACGCTGCTCAAGCTGATCGCGGGGCAGGATCGCCCGACCTTCGGCACCGTCTCGCTCGAGGGAGCGGGGCAGATCAGCGGCGGCACCCCGCGGCACATCACGCGCAGCGGGATCTCGCTCGCCCGTCAGGTGCCGCGCCCGCTGCGCTCGCTCACGGTGAGCGAGAACGTGTCCGTGGGCATTGCGGCCGCGGGGAGCCGCGGTCAGGGGCGCGCGCAGCAGCGCATCGACGAGATCCTCGAGTCGACCGGGCTCGCGGCGAAGGCCGGGCGGCCCGCGGGCTCGCTGCCGCTGCTGGACCTCAAGCGGCTCGAGGTGGCGCGCGCGCTCGCGAGCGCGCCGCGCCTGATCCTGCTCGACGAGGTCAGTGCGGGCCTCAGCGAGAGCGACCTCTCCGAGGTGATCGAGCTGATCCGCGGCATCGGCGAGCAGGGCACGGCCCTCGTCATCGTCGAGCACGTGCAGGAGGTCGTGAAGCAGCTCGCGCAACGGGTGATCGTGCTGAACTGGGGGCGCCTGTTCGCCGAGGGCACCCCGGAGAGCGTCTCGGACGACGAACGGGTGCGGGAGGTGTACTTCGGGGCCCGCGACGTCGACGCGATCGAGACGGTCCCGCGCGAGCGCCCGCAGATGTCGCCGGGCCAGGGCCTCGTGATGGAGGGCGTCGTCGTGAAGCGGGGCCAGCACCTCGCCCTGAACGGGGCGAGCCTCGAGGTGCCGAAGGGCTCGGTCACGGCCGTGCTCGGCCCGAACGGCGCCGGCAAGACGACGCTCTCGCAGTGCATCAGCGGGCTGCTGCCCGTCGCCGGCGGGCAGCTGCACTACGACGGCCGCGACATGCGGCGGGTGCCGGCGCACGCGCGGGCCGCAGCCGGCATCGCCCACTGCCAGGAGGGCCGCAAGCTCTTCCCCGGCCTCACCGTCGAGGAGAACCTCATGCTCGGCGCGTTCGGCAAACGCCGCGTCGAGCGGCAGGACCTGGCCGAGCTCGTGCTCGCCGACTTCCCGGTGCTGCACGAGCGCCGTGCGCAGATCGCGACCACGATGTCGGGCGGACAGCAGCAGATGCTCGCCGTGGCCCGCGCCCTGATGTCGGAGCCGACGCTGCTCGTGCTCGACGAGCTGACCCTCGGCCTGTCGCCGAAGGCGGCCGACGAGATCTACGAGGTGCTCGAGCGCATCGCCGAGCGCGGCACGAGTCTGCTGCTGCTCGAGCAGAACGCCGAGCGGCCCACGAAGCTCGCCGACCACGTGTACGTGCTCTCGCACGGCAAGGTCGTCTTCTCCGGCTCGCCCGGTTCGCTCAGCCAGGAAGACCTCGTGGCGGCCTACCTCGGCTGACGCGATCCCGGTGCTCGCACCGACCCCGAAATCCCAGACCACGTGCATGGATAGATCAACGAAGGAAAGGTTCACCATGTTGAAGAGAACGATGATGATGGCCGGAGCGGCCGTCGCGGCACTGGCGCTCGCGGCATGCTCCGGCGGCGGTGGAGACGCCGGCGGCGACGGGGGCGGATCCGCCTCCGGCGAGGTGATCAAGATCGGTGCGGCTCTGCCCATGACCGGTGGCCTCGCCTCCTTCGGCCCGATGATCGAGGCGGGCTACCAGCAGCTCGTCGACGACGTCAACGCCGAGGGCGGCATCGAGATCGACGGCCAGAGCCACCAGCTCGAGCTCGTCGTGCGCGACAGCGAGTCGGACTCGAACAAGGTCGCCGAGGCGACCCGCTCGCTCGTGCTCGACGACGGCGTCGTCGGACTCCTGGGCTCGGTGACCCCGCCGCTGCAGGTGCCCGCCTCGACCGTCGCCGAGGCCGAGCAGATCCCCTTCGTCGGCACGCTCACCCCGGTGCAGTCGTGGCTCGCGGGCAACACCGAGGGCTGGAACTACGCCTGGAACTTCTTCTTCGACGAGGACGAGATGACCGCCCTCCAGTACGAGGTCGCCGACCTCGCCGAGACGAACAAGAAGGTGGCCCTCTTCACCGACAATGCGGAGGACGGCACCGTCTTCAACGCGATGTGGTCGGAGAAGGCCGGTGAGTTCGGCTACGAGATCGCCTACAGCGCGACGTTCCCGATCGGCACCACCGACTTCACGCAGTACATCAACGAGCTGAAGGCCTCGGACGCCGACGTGCTCATGGCCCAGATGATCCCGCCGGACGCGATGGCGCTGTGGAAGCAGCTGAAGGCCGCCGACGTCGACCTGAAGGTCGCCTTCGCCGAGAAGGCCGCGAGCACGAGCGCCTGGCCCGGTGAGCTCGGCGAGATCGCCGAGGGCACGATGATCACCGACTGGTTCCTCCCCGGCGACCCCAAGGGCGAGGAGCTGCTCGAGCAGTTCTCGGCTCAGGTCGGCAAGAACCCCGAGGCCACGGCCGCGATCCTCGCCTACTCGGCCGCCCAGGTGCTGGTCGACGCCATCGAGCGCGCCGGTTCCACCGATCCCGCCGCGATCAACGACGAGATCGCCAAGACCTCGACCATGGTCCCCTCGGGCTACCAGATCGAGTTCGGCGACGACCACGCCTCGCGCATCGCGCCCGTCTCGTCGCAGTGGGTCGGACCGGACACCCAGCAGATCTTCCCGCAGGTCGAGGGCATCTCGCTGGTCGTGCCGGTCGCCGGGCTGCAGTAGCAGCCCGCCGAGGATGTAGGAGAGAGAAATGGTCGATGCCGGAGTGATCCTGTCGGGACTGCTGACGGGCACCCTGTACGCGCTGATCGGGCTGGGCCTGACCCTGCTGTCCGGTGTGATGCGCCTGGTCAACCTCGCGCACGGGGAGCTCATGATGGTCGGGGCGTACCTCGCCTCGGTCGTGATGGGACTCTTCGGCGTCGACCCTCTCCTCACCCTCGTCATCGTGGTGCCGGTGGTGATGATCGTCGGCTACCCGCTGCAGCGCCACGTCTTCACCCGGCTGCTGCGGCGCAACGAGGAGGCTCCGATGGTCGCGACCTTCGGCCTGTCGCAGCTGATCATCGCGATCCTCGTGATCCTCTTCGGCGGCAACGTGCGCTCCCTGAGCGCGCCGTACGCGACGCAGGGCATCGAGCTCTTGGGCACCACGGTGCGGGTCTCGAGCATCATCACCGCCGTCATCTCGGTCGTGCTCGTGGTCGCCACCTACCTCGTCGTGCAGCGCACGCAGTGGGGGGCCGCGCTGCGCGCCTCCGCGGTCGACCCGCAGACGGCGTCGACCATGGGCATCAACGTGGAGCGGGTCTACGCCCTGACCTTCGCGGTCTCGGCCGCGTTCGCCGCGATCGCCGGCATCCTCGTCGGCATCGGCTTCGCGTACTCGCCGTCGTCCGGCGCGAAGTACATGCTCATCGGCTTCACCGTGGTCGTGCTCGGCGGCTTCGGCAGCGTCATGGGCACCCTCTGGGCGGGCCTCGGCATCGGCCTCATCGAGGCCGTGGGGGCCGCCGTCTTCGGCACCGAGTTCCGCGAGCTCGTCATCTACGTCACCTTCATCCTGATCCTCATCGTCGTGCCGCTCGTCGTGCGCGTCGTCAAACGCTCCCGCGAGGCCCAGGCCCAGCGGCGCATCCAGCTCGAGAGGAGTGCCGCATGAACGCGATCGCATCCTTCACCACCGGCGTCTCCCGCCGGGCGCCCGGCGCCTGGTCGTGGGCGGGGCTCATCGCGGGCGGCGTCATCGTCTTCCTGATCAGCTCCACGCTCAGCCCGCGCACGATGGACGTGCTCATCTCGCTCTTCATCTACATGGCCGGCGCGGTGGGCTGGAACATCATCGGCGGCATCGGCGGCCAGTTCTCGCTCGTGCACGCCGCCTTCGTGGGGGCCGGCGCCTACACCGCGATCATGGTCACCCGCGAACCGCTGGGGCTCAGCGCCCCGATGGCGATGCTCTTCGCGATCGTGGTGGGCGCGGTGCTCTCGCTCATCGTGGGCTCCTTCCTGTTCCTCCTCCGCGGCATCCTCTTCGCGATCGCGTCGCTCGCGGTGAGCATGGCGATCCTCGCCTGGATGACGATCTGGGAGTTCACGGGCGCCTCGCAGAACCTGAGCGGCGTGGGCAGCCTCGTCCCGCGGCGGCCCGAGCAGTTCACCTGGGCGGTCCTCGTGGTCGTCGTCGCGATCGGCATCTCGCTGCTCGTGCAGCACTCCCGCTACGGGCTGCGGCTGAAGTCGGTGCGCGACGACCAGGAGGTCGCCGACAGCCTCGGCGTCTCGCCGTTCTGGACGAAGCTGCGCGCGATGGTGATCTCGGGCGCCATCATGGGCGCCGTGGGCGCCCTCGTGGCCTGGCAGGTCGGCTCGGTCGAGCCCTTCTCGACCTTCAGCCTGAACTGGACGATCAACTTCATCGTGATGGCGGTCATCGGCGGCCTCGGCACCGTGTGGGGGCCCGCGATCGGCGCCGTGATCATCTACTACGGCCTCACCGTGCTGCTGCAGGGCTTCCCGTACGTGAACCTCGTGGTCTCGGGACTGCTCATGATCGTGCTCATCACGCTGCTGCCCGGCGGTCTCATCGGCGGCGTGAAGCAGTTGTACGAGCGCCTCGCCGCGAGGCGGAAGGCGCAGCAGACGCCGCAGCAGACTCCGCAGCCGCCGCCCGCGGCCGCGGTTCCAGCGGGCTGAGCCGGCGCAGAGCGGGGGTGGATCGGGGCGTGCCGATCCACCCCCGCTCTCTCGCGCCCGCGCGCTTCCGCGGATTCTCGCCCGCACGCTTTCACCGCGCGCCGGGCCGCGCCGGTCGCGCGCCGTGCCTGGTGCCTCGTGCCTGGTGCCTCGTGCCTCGCGCCGCGCCTCCCGCGTCCCCGAGCGCTCCCCGCGTCCCCGCTCGCTCCCCGCTCGCTCCCCGCTCGCTCCCCCTGCGCCTACGCACCGGCGCCCGGTCTCAACGCCGAAGCCCCCCGGCCCGGAGGCCGAGGGGCTTTCTGGCAGCGGTTCAGACGAAGGTCTGGCGGATGGTGCCGATGCCCTCGATGGTCGTGACGAGGGTCTGGCCCGGCTGGATCAGCCACTCCGGATCGCGGGTGAACCCGACGCCGGAGGGGGTGCCCGAGTAGATCACATCGCCCGGCTTCAGCACGAGGATCTGCGAGAGCTTCTCGATGAGCGCCGGCACGCTGAAGAGCATCTGGCTGGTGCGCCCCTCCTGCACGACCTCGCCGTCGAGCTCGCCCCTGATGGCGAGATCGTCGCGGTTCGGCAGCTCGTCGGGGGTGACCAGCCAGGGGCCCTGGGGCGAGTAGCCGGGGAACGACTTGCCGAGGCCGAACTGCGGGGCGGGGCCCTGCAGCTGCGTGACGCGCTCGGAGAGATCCTGGCTGACCGTCAGACCCGCGACGTAGTCCCAGCCGGTGCCCTCGGCGACCTTGTGGGCCTCGCGGCCGACGACGATGGCGAGCTCCGCCTCCCAGTCGGTCTTGCCGCCCGGTACGAGGGTCACGGTCTCGTAGGGCCCGGCGATCGAGGACTGGAACTTCGCGAACACCGGGGGCAGCGTGTCCGGCGTGCCGAAGCCGCTCTCGGTGACGTGGTCGGCGTAGTTCAGGCCGACGCCGAGCGACTGGAACGGCCGCGGGGTGAGGGGGCCGAGCTTGGCGGGGTCGATGGCGACCGCATCGCCCGAGGCGTCCGCGGCCCAGGCGGTGAACGCGTCCCAGTCGTCGTAGACGGCCTGGATATCAGGGCCGAAGCGGTCTCCGCTGGCCGCCGCGACGTCGAAGCCGGAGGTGTCGTCGGTGAGGATGACGGCTCGGCCGTCGTGGTTCGCAAGACGCATCGTGCTGCTTTCTGGTAAGGGTCTCGAAGTATATATCCTTGAGGAAAAGTGTATATCCTCTAGATCATCGGGGTGATGCTGGTCTCGTTGCCGAGCAGCATCTTGCCGTAGGTCTCGTAGCCGATGGAGGGGCTGCCGACGGCGTGGCTGGTGCCCACGTGGATGTCGCGCCACCAGCGCTGCATCGGGTTCGAGTCGGCGTACGAGCCCGAGCCATGCACCCACATGAGCGTCTCGATGGCCTCCTGCAGCAGCTCCATGATGTAGCCGGTGTTCGCCTTGACGCGGGTGCGCTCGATCGGCTCGGGGTAGACGCCCTCGCGGCCCCAGGCGTCGAGGCGGTCGCAGACGTCGAAGGTGAGCAGGCGCGCGACCTCGATCTTCTGGGCGGCCTGCGCGACCTTCAGCTGCAGCGCGGTGGAGTCGGCCTGCTTCTCGAAGAAGGTCTGCGAGACGGGCTTCTGCTGGGCCTTCTCGCGCACGTACTCGAGGGCCGCCTCCGCCGCGCCGAGCGAGGGGCCGACGAGCACGATGACGAGCAGCGGGATGAACGCGGTGCGGTAGACGGGCTCGTCCTTCGCGGAGATGCTCGGGTACTCGCCGTTGATGGCCGGGGGCACGAGCATGACGCGGTGGTCGGGCACGAAGACGTCTTCGGCGACGATGGTGTTGCTCGCGCTGCCGCGCATGCCGCTGATGTACCAGGTGTCTTCGATCGTGTAGTCCGAGCGGGGGATGATGCCGAGGCCGACGCTCACCGTCTCGCCGTTCTCGTCGGGCACGGGGAAGCCGATGCCGGCCCAGTCGGACCACCAGGAGCCCGAGTTGTAGTGCCACTTGCCGCTGACGCGATAGCCGCCCTCGACCTTCTCGGCGGTCGAGGTGGGCATCAGCACGCCCGTGAGCACCGGGTTGGTGTTGTCGCCGCCCCAGACGTCGCTCTGCACCTCGTGGCTCATGTGGGCGGTGAGCCAGCCGCAGACGTTGGTGAGCATGGCGACCCAGGCCGTGCCCGCATCGGCGCGGCCGATGAGGGTCGAGACCTCGAGCATCTCGCGGGCGTTGGCACCGAGACCGCCGAAGCGCTCGGGCTTGCTGATGCCGAGCGCGCCGGTCTGCTTGAGCTTCTCGACGATGTCGTCGCGTACGCGGCGATTCTCGTCGCCGTCCTTCGCGGCGGCGGCGATCTCGGGGAGGATCGCCTCGGTCGCTTCGAGAACCTTCTTGATGCCGTTTGAAACCTGGGTCATGGTGACGATGCCTCTCCTCGTCGAGTTGCTGTAAAGATCATGATCAATATGTCATTGTGAAATCGGAATGTCAAGCGCATCCCATCACCCGACTCGCTCGCGAGGGCGGCTGATACTATTCCATTCATGGTATGGAATTCCGCCGTGGAGCTCGCCCCGGGGGAGGAGCCCGCCCTGAACCGCCGGGCCTGGCTCTCGCATCGAACGAGTCAGTACCAGGTGGCGCCCGAGACGAGCCTGGCCGAGCAGGTCGCCGCGCAGATCGAGGCGATGGCCCGTGACGAGGAGCCCGGCGCGCGCCTCGGCAGCAAGGACGAGCTGCGCGGGCTCGTGGGCGTCTCGGTGGGCACCCTCAACGAGGCGTTGCGGATCGCGCAGGCGCGCGGCGCGGTCACCCTCAGGCGCGGGCCCGGCGGCGGCATCTTCAGCGCCCACACGACCTCCCTCATGCGGCTCGGGGCGCAGATCGTCGGCATGGAGACGAGCGCGCATACGCTGCGCGACGCGCTCCGCATGCGCAACGCCCTGGATCCGCTCGCGCTCTCCGACGCGGTGGAGCACGTGCGCCCCTTCGACATCGAAGATCTGCGCAGGATCCTGAACGGCATGCGGAGCTCGCTCGACGCGGGCGACGTCGACGGCTTCATCCGCGGGCACTGGAACTTCCAGGCGCGCGTGACGAGCATCTCGCCGAACGCCCTGCTGCGCACCGTGTTCGTCGGCCTGATCGAGTTCCTCGACGAGCACGCGGTCGCCGTGATGCCGCTCGGCAGCGACGGCGAGGAGGGGGTGCTCACGCAGCTCAGGCTGCACGAACGCATGATCGCCGCGCTCGAGGCCCGCGATCGCGAGGCCGCCTTCGGCGTGATGCGCGACTACGTGGCCTCGCAGGGCGAGACGCTCCACGACTGGTGACGCGGGGCGGATCGCTCCGCGCCGATCGCGCCGCCGCCCTCCGGCACGGCTGCGCGGGCTGACCGGCTGCGCGGGCTGACCG
>CALMSE010000129.1 GCA_937872275.1 uncultured Leucobacter sp.
AGCTGACGCGGGCGGCGCAGGCCGCGCGATCCGCCCCCGAGTCGGAGGCCGCGCCGCAGCTCACCGGCCGCGAGGCCGAGGTGCTCGCGCTCGTCGCCGAGGGGCTCAGCAACCCCGAGATCGCGGATCGCCTCTTCATCGGGGAGTCGACCGTCAAGACGCACCTGCTGCACGCCTTCGAGAAGCTCGGGGTCGGCGACCGCACGCTGGCCGTGATGCGCGCGATCGAGCTGGGGCTGCTCGCCGGCGTCGCGAAACCCGGAGATGTCGGGGATCTCGGAGAAGCACACCGGAAATGATCCGAGATCACCGACATCTCCGAGGTCGGTGACGGTTCGCCCGGGCTGCGGAGCGGCTGCGTCACTGCGACGCGGTGTCCGCGGGCGTTCCGGGCTCAGTCGGCGGGGCGGATCACGAGATTGCCGAGCTTGTGCCCGCCGTCGACGCGCCGGTAGGCCTCGTGGATCGCATCGAGCCCGCCGAGCGACTCCGTGAGGGGGTCGAGCTCGCCGCGGGCAGCGAGCTCCATGAGCAGCGCGAAGTCCTCGGCGCGCTCGGGCGAGGCCCCCGTGTGGATGCCGGCGCGTCGGCGCAGGGTGTCGGCGAGGCCGGCCACGGCGAGCACGAGGGATCCGCCCGGCCGGAGCAGCCGGGGCGCGTCCGCGGGGCCGAGATTGCCGACCGCGTCGAACACGACGTCGAAGTCGCCGCGCCGCCCTTCGAGCGGCGTGAGCGTGTAGTCGACGAACCCCTCCGCGCCGAGCGCGCGCATCAGCTCCTCCCGTCCGCCGCTCGCGACCGCGGTGACCCGCGCCCCGAGGTGACGGGCGAGCTGCACCGCGCTGGAGCCGACGGCCCCCGAGGCGCCGTTGACCAGCACGCGGTCGCCCGGGCGGATCCGCGCCCGGTCGCGCAGGAAGTGGAGCGCGGTGCTGCCGCCGAAGAGCAGCCCGGCCGCCTCGGCGTGACCGAGCGCCTCGGGCTTGCGGGCGAGCGCCGTCACCGGCGCCGAGGCGACCTCCGCGTGGGCGCCCATGAGCGCACCGCTCATGCCGGCGACGGCCTCGCCGGCCCGCATCTCCCCGGCGGGCTCCAGAAGCACCCCGGAGAAGGCGACGCCGAGGATCCGACGCCTGGGCCCCCGGAAGCCGAGGGCCACCCGGGCGAGCGGCCCGAAGCCCCGGGGGAAGCGGCCGGCCCGGATGCGGGCGTCGCCCGAGGTCACCGCCGCGGCCTCGACGCGGACGAGCACGCGGCCCTTCGCGGACCCGGGGCGCGGAACCTCGGCGATCCGCACCTCTGCGGGCGGGCCGTATCGATCGACGAGCGCTGCTCTCATGATTCCCCTTACGACTGTAAGTCTGATCTTCGTACTGTAGCCTTACATCCGTAAGAACGCAAGGAGTCGGAGTGGAACGTCGTGAGCCGCTGAGCGCCCCGCGCATCGTGACGGCCGCGGTGGCCGTCGCCGATCGCGGTGGCCTCCCCGCCGTGAGCATGCGGGGCGTGGGGAAGCAGCTCGGCGTCGAGGCGATGTCGCTCTACCACCACGTCTCGGGCAAGGAGGAGCTGCTCGACCTGCTCGCCGACTGGGTGTTCGCGCAGATCGCACTGCCCGAGGCGGGCGACGGCTGGCGGGAGGGCATGACCAGGCGCGCCGCATCGGCGCGCGAGGTGCTCGTCGCGCACCCGTGGGCGCTCGGCCTCATCGAATCCCGCAGCGCCCCCGGTCCCGCGCTGCTGCGGCACCACGACGCGGTGATCGGATGCCTCCGCAGGGGAGGCTTCCCCGTGCGCCTCGCCTCCCGCGCATTCTCGGTGATCGACGCCTACGTCTACGGCTTCGCGCTCACCGAGCAGACGCTGCCGTTCGACCCGGCGGCCGTGACCGCCGCCGGCGACTTCGCCGCGAACGTCGAGCCCCTGCTCGCCCCGTACCCGCATCTCGCGGAGCTCGTGGGCGAGCTCGTCGGAGGCGGCGACTACGTGTTCGCCGACGAGTTCGGCTACGGCCTCGACGTCATCCTCGACGAGCTGGCGGCGAGGCTCGCGCGCGCCTGACCGCGAGGCCGGCCGGCTCAGGCGCCCGGCGCCTCAGGTGCCGCCGGCTCAGACGCCGGCGGCACGATAGGACGCGGCGAGATCCTGGTAGTGGAAGGCGTTGCTGCGCACCCGCTCGGCGAGCTCGGCGTTCATGGGCCCGCGATCCTTCGCCGGAACCCCCGCGACGAGATGCCCGGCCTCGACCCGCTGCCCCTCGAGCACGAGCGCGCCCGCCGCAACGAAACCG
This sequence comes from uncultured Leucobacter sp., assembly GCA_937872275.1. Classification (GTDB taxonomy): domain Bacteria; phylum Actinomycetota; class Actinomycetes; order Actinomycetales; family Microbacteriaceae; genus Leucobacter. The sequence goes on from CALMSE010000129.1 coordinate 2,291, forward strand.
CCCTCGCCCACGCTCGAGCCGTTCAGCAGCTTGGCGCCCATGCCGATGAGCGAGCCCGCGCCGACACGGGTGCCGTGCAGCAGCGCCAGGTGGCCGACCCCGACGTTCTCGCCGACGATGGTCGGGATGCCCTCGTCGGTGTGCACGACCACGTTGTCCTGCAGGTTGCTGCCCGCGCCGAGCTCGATGCGGTCCATGTCGGCGCGCATCACGACGCCGAACCACACGCTCGCACCGGGGCCGATGCGCACGTCGCCGATCAGGGTCGCGTTCGGGGCGACCCACGCGGTGGGGTCGACCTGGGGGTGGATGCCGTTGAAGGGGATCAGGAGCGCCATGCCCCCACTGTAGCCGCCCGCCGAACTCCTGGCCGATAGAGGTCAATGGCCGTATTCGTCCACGGCACTCCGGATAGCCTCAGGGTCAATCGACAGCGGCTTGCCGCACGGACGCCAGGGGGTGGGGCATGGGATCTCGGATCCCGGAAGAGGGGCCGACCGGTCTGCGCCGCGGTCTCGCGCTGTTCGGGCGCGGACTCTGGCCGGCCGTCGCGGTGCTCGTGCTGATGAGCCTCGTCGCCGCGGCGATCACGGCCGCCGCGGTGCTCGCGCTCTCGGAGCTCGCGTGGGCGCAGCGATCCGCCGTCTTCGCGGGCGGGGAGCTCACGGGCGGCGGCGTCCTGCGCCTGCTGCTGCAGGTGGGCCTGCCCGCGGCCCTCGCGCTCGCCTT
>CALMSE010000130.1 GCA_937872275.1 uncultured Leucobacter sp.
CTGGCCGACGCCGCGGGCGGTGCGCGGCTCGAGGGCTCGGGCGCCTTCGTCGCCGGGGTGCGCGTCACCGGCGACGGCGACATCGCCGGCTACCCGATCCTCGCCGCCGTCGAACGCGCGAGCAGCATCACCGTCTACCCCCGGTAGGCCTCGTGCCAGGCGATCGTCCACCCCTCGGGCGGGCGCAGCGCGTCGCGATGCCAGACGCACAGGTCGAGCGCGGGAGGGGTGCGCTCGGGGCTCAGGGGCCCGACCGCCATCATGCGATCGCCGTAGTCGGCGGTGAGCGTCGCCGCGGCGTCGCGGCCGCAGCCGACGCGGGCGCACAGGCGCGCACCGGGGCGCTCGGCCGGGCCCTGGGGCGCTTCGGGGAGGTCGGTCACCGTTCCAGCGTAGAGCCCGTCGCACGCGTCTGCGCTCGCATCCGCGCCTGCGGCGGCGTCCAAGGCTGTGGCCGCGTCTGTGCCCGCGGGAGCGTCCGCGTCCGCCGCAGCTCCCGCGCCCGCCTCCCCGCAGCGCCTAGACTGGCCGCATGACGGCATGGGCGAACAAGCGGAGCCGGGCCTCGCGCTCCGCAGCGGGGCGCGCCGCGGGGCCGATGCGGCGCCACGGGCGCCGGCCGATCCGCTCCGCCATCACCGGGGCGCAGCTGCCGGATCCGGATGGCCGGGTGGTCCGCTTCGAGATCGCGGCCCGCGGCGCCATCGAGGTGCTGCAGCATCATCTCGGCGACGAACTGCGGGGGGTGCGGATCGGCTTCGCCACCGTGCCCATCGGGCGCGTCGAGACCGACGAGGGAATGTACTACTCGCTGGACCGCAAGCGGCGCACCATCGTGCTCTACCGCATGCCCATCCAGCGGGCCCAGGTGCTGCACGTGGACGACGCCGAGCACCGACGCCTCTTCATCGAGCACTGCGTGTACCGCGCGGTCTGCGACTACCTCGGGCGCGACCCCTGGGACGTGCTGCCGGGTCGCTTCGAGCACTTCTGAGCCGGGCCGTCCCGGGCGACGGCGCCCCTCTCCTTACCGCCCCCGGCGCGCCCCCTCCCTTCCGGCCAGGGGTCACGAACGGGGCTTCAGCAGACCCGCAGGCCCCCACCCGCGTCATCACGGCTGGGGGAGAGGGACAGACGAGGCCCCGGCGAAGGGCGCCGGGGCGAAGGACGAGGGCGCCGGAGGACGCGGCCGGGGCCGAAGCATCGGACCCCGGAACGACCGAGGGCCCGCACCCGGTCTCCCGGGGCGGGCCCTCGACACCGGCGAGGAGGCCGAGGCCTTACGCCTTCTTGGCGTCGCTGCTGCTCAGCAGGCGGAAGGCGAGCGCCGCCAGCGCGCCGCCGACGAGCGGGGCGAGGATGTACAGCCAGAGGTTCGACCAGGCGAACTCGCCGTGGACGGCGAGGCCCAGCGCGACGGCGGGGTTGAAGCCGCCGCCGGAGACCGAGCCCACGGCGATGGCGCCGGCGACGACGGTGCCGCCGATCGCGAGGCCGTAGAACGAGTTGCCCTCGGTGTCCTTCGAGGTGGCGACGTTCAGCACCACGAAGGCGAGGATGAAGGTGAACACCAGCTCGACGATGAACGCGGGCAGGATCTCGATCTGCACGGCGCTCTCGGCTGCCGGCCAGACCGCGAAGGCGAGCAGCGCGCCGACCGCGCCGCCGATGAACTGGGCGATGATGTAGGCCACGAAGGTGCCGGCGCCGATCGCGCCGCGGAACCAGGCGGCCAGCGAGACCGCCGGGTTCAGATGCCCGCCCGAGATGTGGCCGGTCGCGTACACCAGCACCATGAGCGAGAAGCCGATCGCGATCGCCGCGAGAGGCGAGTCGAGGTTGTTCACGGCGCCGATGATGGCGAAGACGAAGAGGAAGGTCGCAAGTGCTTCGGTCACCGCGTTCCGCACGGTACCAGTCATGTCAGCTCACTTTCTTGAGACTCTGGGGATCTCCACAGATTCGTCTCATTATGTCAAAGAGGCGCGCCGGATCGGCGGCGGCGCGGCGAGCCGTGTTGCGGTACATAACCAGCTTCCTCCGGACATAATGGGAGGCATGAGCGCGCGGATTCTGGTGGTCGACGACGACAAGGCCCTGGCCGAGATGCTCGGCATGGTGCTGCAGGGCGAGGGATTCCTCACCGAGCACAGCGTCGACGGCACCGAGGCGGTCGAGAAGTTCCGCGAGATGCGGCCCGATCTCGTGCTGCTCGACCTCATGCTGCCCGGTCTCGACGGGATCGAGGTGTGCGCCCGCATCCGAGCGGAGTCGGGCGTGCCCATCATCATGCTCACGGCGCGCACCGACACGACGGACGTCGTGCGCGGGCTCGAGGCCGGTGCCGACGACTACGTCGTGAAGCCCTTCAACCCGGTCGAGCTGATCGCGCGGATCCGCGCGCGTCTGCGGGAGCCGCAGCAGGATGCGAGCGAGACCCTGCGGGTGGGCGACGTGGAGATCGACGTCTCGGCGCACGAGGTGCGGCGCGGCGACCAGGCGATCGCCCTCACCCCGCTCGAGTTCGACCTGCTCGTCATCCTCGCCCGCAAGCCCCAGCAGGTGTTCACGCGCGAGGTGCTGCTCGAGAAGGTGTGGGGCTACCAGTACAAGGCCGACACGCGTCTCGTCAACGTGCACGTGCAGCGCCTGCGCGCCAAGATCGAGCGCGATCCGGATCACCCGACCATCGTGACGACCGTGCGCGGGGTGGGGTACCGCGCCGGCGCCACCGTGAACTAGGTTCGCGTGACCTCGAAGGCGAGACGATCCGCGCTCGGCCTCCGACTGCGGCGACTGCGGCTGCGCTGGCTGCGCGCGAGCCAGCCGGTACTCGGACCGCTGCGCGCCCGGTGGGGGCGCTCGCTCAAGCTGCGCACCATGACGATCACGGGCGTGATCACGGGCGTCATGATCCTCATCTCGGGCACCTTCATCCTCACGAGCGTCGGCGACGATCTCTTCTCGTCCCGCCGCGATCAGGTGCTGCAGGATTCGGCGCGGGCGACGCTCGCGGCCCAGCGCCTCGTCGACGCCTCCGAGGCGAGCGACCGCGGATCGCTGTCGGCACTCATCGCCTCCGTGCGGCGCACGGTGCAGGACACGTCGTCGAGCCAGCTCATCTACGTGCGCCGGCAGCCGGGGCAGGAGACCTTCCCCGAGGCGCCCGTGGACTTCACGACCGCGCCGCAGCTCGTCGACGCGGTGAGCGCGGAGCTCTCCGCGGCGGTGGTGGAGGGGAAGGCGCCCCAGTACTGGCAGCCGGTGACCCTGGCGAATGACGCGGGGGTGCAGAGCCCGGGCATCCTCGTGGCCTCGAGCCTCTCCTTCCCCGCCGGCGCGGGCACCTACGACCTCTTCATCGGCTACAACCTCGCCGACACCGAGCGCACACTGAGCTTCATCACGCGCATTCTCGGCCTCACGGCGCTGATCCTCATGCTGCTCATCGGGGCGCTCGTGTGGACCATCTCGAACGTCGTGTTCCGGCCCATCCGCGCCGCTGCAGACACGAGCCGGCGCCTCGCCGCGGGCGAGAGCGAGGCGCGCATGCCGCTGCAGAACGACGAGCACTTCGACGTGCTCTCCGAGAACTTCAACGACATGGCCGACACGCTGCAGGCCCGCATCGACGAGCTCGACCAGCTCTCCGAGATGCAGCAGCGATTCGTCTCCGACGTGTCCCACGAGCTGCGCACGCCGCTGACCACGATCCGCCTCGCCACCGAGGTGCTGCGCGGGCAGCGCGAGGGCGTCGAGCCGACGCAGGTGCGCGCCATCGAGGTGCTCGGCGCGCAGGTCGACCGCTTCGAGGCGCTGCTCACCGACCTGCTCGAGATCTCCCGCTACGACGCGGGCCGCATCGTCCTCGAGACCGAGCCCACCAATCTCGTCGGCCTGGTGAACGAGGCCGTCGCGGGCCTGCAGCCGCTCTCGCCGAGCATCATCGAGGTGCGGCCGCTCGGCGGCTACAGCCCGGTCGACATCGATGCGCGGCGGATCCGCCGGATCGTCTCGAACCTCGTCGGCAACGCGATCGAGCACGGCGAAGGGCAGGCGATCGTCGTCACGGTCGATTCGAACGCGGCCGCCGTCGCGATCGGCGTGCGCGACTGGGGGGTGGGCATGACGCCCGAAGAGGCCTCGCGCGTGTTCGACCGGTTCTGGCGGGCGGATCCCTCGCGCGTGCGCACCCTCGGCGGCACCGGCCTCGGCCTCGCGATCGCGCAGGAGGACGCGGCCGTGCACGGCGGCGTGCTCGAGGTGTGGTCGAGGCCGGGGGAGGGCACCCACTTCAGGCTGACGCTGCCCCGTCAGGAGGGCACCACCGCCTTCGTATCGCCGATCCCGCTCGTGCCCGACGACGCGACCGTCGAGGGCGGCGACCCCGATGTCACCGGGGGCTGGCTGCGACGACCCCGCCGCCGCGTGTCGAAGGAGAAGAAGCGATGATCCGCCCGCTCCGCCGACCCCGGCGCTCTCGGCCCGCACGCCTCGCCCGCATCGCGGCGGCGGCGCTCACGGCGCTCTCCCTCGCGGCCCTGACCGCCTGCCAGGCGATCCCCTCGTCCGGGCCGGTGCGCGAGGGCCTCGCCAACCTCAGCCAGTCCGAGCAGCAGGTGCAGTTCAATCCCGATGGCCCGCCGGCCGGTGCGAGCCAGGAGGAGATCGTGCGCGGCTTCGTGCGGGCCGGCTCGTCGAGCACCGAGGACTACGCGATCGCCCGCAAGTTCCTCACGCCCGCGTACCAGGACCAGTGGGACCCCTCGCTCGGGGTCTTCGTCGACGAGGGCACGCAGTCGTACCACACCGAGGAGGGCGAGGTGGGGCTCCTCTCGATCACCGGGCTCGCGACCGTCGACGAGCACGGCACCTTCGTGCCGATCGAGCCCGGCCCGCCGACCGAGGCGCGCTTCGAGCTCGAGCAGGTGAACGGCGAATGGCGCATCGCGTCCGCACCTTCCGGCGTGATCCTCGACAAGAGCACCTTCACCGCGATCTGGTCGCCGCGGCAGCTCTACTTCCTCACGGCCGACAACCGCCTCGTGGCCGACACCCGCTGGTTCCTGAACCGGGCCACCCTCGCCACCCAGATCGTCGCCGAGCTGCTGGCGGGACCCTCCGAGGACATGCTCGGAGTGCTGCGCGGCGCCTTCCCCACGGGCACCGCGCTCACCTCGAGCTCGGTGCCCGTGATCGACGGCACCGCGCACATCGACCTCTCGATCGAGCTGCTCGACGCCGACCCCCCGACGATGGAGCTCGTGAAGAAGCAGCTCGCCGCGAGCCTGCAGTCGGTGCCCGGGGTGTCGCGCTTCGAGCTCTCGGTCAACGGCGTGGTCGTCGACTCGGCGCCGGTCGCGCTGCCCGACAACGGCTCGTCGGTCGCCGAGCACGCGGGCACGGTGGTGCTCGACGGCGGGGTGTTCGGGGAGTACACGGGCGGCGAGGTGCACGAGCTCGCGGGCATCGGCGACCGCGTCGCGGCCCTCGACCCGACGGCGGTCTCGCTCTCGGGCGATCGCCAGACCGCCGCCGTGCTGAACGACTCCGGCCTGACCTGGATCAGCGCCTCCGAGGCGGTGCAGCTCGACGTGCGCGGAGGCCTCGTCGCTCCCTCGATCGACCGCTTCGGCTACGTCTGGTCGTACGCATCGTCGGCGCCCGGCGAGATCGTCGTGACCCGACCCGGCGAGTCGCAGGAGGCGGTGTCGGCGCCGTGGCTCTCGGGTCAGGCGCCCGTCGCCGTGCGCGTGTCGAAGAGCGGCACCCGCATCGCGATGCTCATGGCGGAGGGAGACCAGAGCGTCGTGGTCGTCGCCGGCGTGATGCGCGACGCGGCGGGGCGCCCGATCTCGCTCGGCGAGGTCGCGACGACGCAGCTGTGGGTCGCCGGAGCGCCCATGGATCTCGACTGGATCGACGAGATGCGCTTCGCGGCGCTCACCCGGATCGGCGGCCCGGGCGGCGCCGGCAAGATCACCATCGCCGCGCCGGGGCAGTTCGCCGTCGACTCGGGCACGGTCGCCGACGCGGCGAGCCTGGCCGGCGGAGGTACGCGGGCGGCGCTGCGGGTGCTGGCCGGCGACGGGCGCATGTACGCACCGCAGGGCGTGGGCTGGCAGCGGCAGGCCGAGGGGATCGAGCTGATCGCGAAGAGCGGGTAGCGCTCGGCGCGCCTCGTCGCCCCGTTCTCTCCCCGTCTCGCCTCGGCGGGCCATTCGTCGTGCACAGGGCGGATCGTGCTGTGAATCCGCCGGTTTCTCCACGGATGCGCGGATCGGCCTCCACCCGTCCCGGCGCAGAGGGAGACTCGGAGCATGTCGTTCCCTCTCCGGTCCCCGGCTTCGTCGCGCCGCGCCCCCGCCGCGCTCTGCACGATGTCGCGCTCGCTGGGGCGGGACTGCGCCGCGCTGATCTGGCCCACGAGCTGCGTCTCATGCGGCTCGCCCGACCGCGACTGCTGCGAGGCCTGCTCGGCCCTGCTGCGCGGGGAGCGCGGGCGGGCCGAGTGGGTGTCGACCCGCGCGGGGGTGACCGCGTGCGTCGCCGGGCCCTACGCCGGTCCGCTGCGCGCTCTGCTCGTGGCCTGCAAGCACGCCGGGCTCACGGGTCTTGCGCGCGAGCTGGGCGAGCGG
>CALMSE010000131.1 GCA_937872275.1 uncultured Leucobacter sp.
GGCAGCAGTATGCGCATGTTCGATTCTTCAGCTCTCGACGCGAGGATGATCCGGCGCGGTGGCGCCGGCAGCTCTGGTCGCACAACGCGATGCGTTCTGCCCTAGACCAGCTGACGCGGTGGCATCACCAGCTCTGGTCGCACAACGCGATGCGTTGTGCCCTAGACCAGCTGACGCGGTGGCATCACCAGCTCTGGTCGCACAACGCGATGCGTTGTGCCCTAGACCAGAGCTGCACGACTCGCGACGATGGTCACGGTGTCGTGGTCGACCGAGAGGAAGCCGCCCTCCGCGTCGACCGTGATCTTCGTGCCGTCGTCGATCGTCACGCGGACCTCTCCCTGGGCGAGGAGCGCCAGCATGGGCTCGTGCCCGCGCAGGATGCCGATCTCGCCCTCGACGGTCTTCGCGATGACCTGGGAGGCTCCGCCCGTCCAGACCTCTTGCTCGGCCGAGACGACACTGACGTTCAAGGCGGCCATGATCAGCCGTTCTCCTTCTGGATCTGCGCCCACTTCTCTTCGACGTCGGAGATCGAGCCGACGTTGAAGAAGGCCTGCTCGGCGACGTGATCGAACTCGCCCTTGCAGATCGCGTCGAACGACTCGATGGTGTCCTTGAGCGGCACGGTCGAGCCCTCGACACCCGTGAACTTCTTCGCCATGTAGGTGTTCTGCGAGAGGAACTGCTGGATGCGGCGCGCGCGCGCGACGGTGATCTTGTCCTCTTCCGAGAGCTCGTCGACGCCGAGGATCGCGATGATCTCCTGCAGCTCCTTGTTCTTCTGCAGGATCTGCTTGACCGTCGTGGCCACGCGGTAGTGATCCTCGCCCAAGTAGCGCGGATCGAGGATGCGCGAGGTCGAGGTCAGCGGATCCACGGCGGGGTACAGGCCCTTCGAGGCGATCTCGCGCGAGAGCTCGGTGGTCGCATCGAGGTGCGCGAAGGTGGTCGCCGGCGCCGGGTCGGTGTAGTCGTCGGCGGGCACGTAGATCGCCTGCAGCGAGGTGATCGAGTGGCCGCGGGTCGAGGTGATGCGCTCCTGCAGGAGGCCCATCTCGTCGGCGAGGTTCGGCTGGTAGCCCACCGCGGAGGGCATGCGGCCGAGCAGCGTCGACACCTCGGAGCCGGCCTGCGTGAAGCGGAAGATGTTGTCGATGAAGAGCAGCACGTCCTGCTTCTGCACGTCGCGGAAGTACTCGGCCATGGTGAGGGCCGAGAGCGCGACACGGAGACGGGTCCCCGGCGGCTCGTCCATCTGGCCGAAGACGAGCGCGGTCTTGTCGAAGACGCCCGCCTCCTCCATCTCGTGGATGAGGTCGTTGCCCTCGCGGGTGCGCTCGCCCACGCCGGCGAACACGGATACGCCGCCGTGATCCTGCGCCACGCGCTGGATCATCTCCTGGATGAGCACTGTCTTGCCCACGCCCGCGCCGCCGAAGAGGCCGATCTTGCCGCCCTGCACGTACGGGGTGAGGAGGTCGATGACCTTGATGCCGGTCTCGAAGAGCTGGGTCTTCGACTCGAGCTGGTCGAAGGCCGGGGGCGTGCGGTGGATGCTCCAGCGCTCGGTGGCCTCGAAAGTCTCGCCCTCGGGGAGGTTCAGCACGTCACCCGTCACGTTGAAGACCCGGCCCTTGGTGACGTCGCCCACCGGCACGGTGATCGAGTCGCCCGAGTCGAAGACCTCCTGGCCGCGGACCAGGCCGTCGGTCGGCTTCAGCGCGATGGCGCGGACCAGGTTGTCGCCCAGGTGCTGCGCGACCTCGAGCACGAGCTTCATGGGCTCGGATCCCTCGCCGAAGTCGATGGTGGTCTCGAGCGCGTTGTAGACGGCGGGAATGGCGTCGTGCGGGAACTCGATGTCGACGACGGGGCCGGTGACCCGAGCGATGCGCCCGGCGACCTTCGTGGTGGCCTGATCGGTCATTGCATTCTCTCTCTTCGTAGCGTGGGCTTAGTCGGCGAGGGCGTCGGCACCGCCGACGATCTCGGAAATCTGCTGGGTGATCTCGGCCTGACGGGCGTTGTTCGCCAGACGGGTGTAGTCGCGGATGAGGGTATCGGCGTTGTCGCTCGCCGACTTCATCGCCTTCTGCGTCGCCGCGTGCTTCGCGGCGGCCGACTCGAGCAGCGCGTTGAGCAGGCGCGACTCGATGTAGGCGGGCAGCAGCCGGTCGAGCACGGTCTCGGGGTCGGGCTCGAACTCGTACAGCGGGTCGGCGCCGTCGCCCGGCTCGGCCACGCCTTCTACGACCTGCAGCGGCAGCAGGCGGTGCACCTGGGGCAGCTGGGTGACCATGCTGATGAGGCGGTTGTAGACGAGGTGGATCTCATCGACCCCGCCCTCGTCGGTCGCCTGCGAGAAGGCGTCGAGCAGGGCGTCGGCGATCTCCTTGCCGTTCTCGAACACGGGGGCCTCGGTGAAGCCCGTCCACACGCGCTCGGCGCGGCGGTGGCGGAACGAGAAGTAGCCCTGCGCCTTGCGGCCGATCAGGTAGTAGGTGACCTCTTTGCCCTCGGAGCGCAGCAGCTCGCTGAGCTCCTCGGCCTCGCGCAGCACCTGCGAGTTGAAGGCGCCGGCGAGACCGCGATCCGAGGTGAAGATGACGACCGCGGCACGGGTCACCGTCTCGGGCTCGGTCGTGAGCGGGTGGTCGACGTTCGAATGCGTGGCGACCGCCGAGACCGCGCGCGTGATCGCCCGGGCGTAGGGCGTGGTGGCCTCGACGCGCGCCTTCGCCTTCTGGATGCGAGAGGCTGCGATCAGCTCCATCGCGCGGGTGATCTTCTTGGTCGTCTGGGCAGAACGGATCTTCTGCCGGTAGACCCGAAGTTGCGCTCCCATGTCTCTCCTGTGTCTGCTTGGTGCGTGCTGGTCGTGATGCGGGCGGATCGGCGGGGCCGCGCGCGGCGGCCCCGCCTCGGCCTACTTCTTGGTGACGACCAGCTGCTCCTGCTGAATGTCTTCCTCGGGCAGCTCCTCGAACTGCTCGTTGAGGGCCTGGCCCGAGGAGGTGCGGAACTCGAGCTTGAACGCCGCGATCTTCGCCTCGAGCTCGGCGACGGTGTCGTCGTCGAGCACGTTCGTGTCGCGCAGCGTGTTCAGCGCCTCGCTGTTGCGGGCCAGGTAGTCGAGGAACTCGCGCTCGAAGCGGAGGATGTCCTCCACCGGCACGTCGTCGAGGTGGCCGTTCGTGCCGGCCCAGATCGAGACGGTCTGCTCCTCGACCGGGTACGGCGAGTACTGCGGCTGCTTGAGCAGCTCGGTCAGGCGGGCGCCGCGGGCGAGCTGACGGCGGCTGGCGGCGTCGAGATCCGAGGCGAACATCGCGAAGGCCTCGAGCGAGCGGTACTGCGCCAGCTCGAGCTTCAGGGTGCCCGACACCTTCTTGATCGACTTCACCTGAGCGTCGCCGCCCACGCGGGACACCGAGATGCCCACGTCGACCGCGGGGCGCTGGTTCGCGTTGAAGAGGTCGGACTGCAGGAAGATCTGGCCGTCGGTGATCGAGATCACGTTGGTCGGGATGTACGCCGAGACGTCGTTCGCCTTGGTCTCGATGATCGGAAGACCGGTCATCGAGCCGGCGCCCAGCTCGTCGGAGAGCTTCGCGCAGCGCTCCAGCAGGCGGGAGTGGAGGTAGAAGACGTCGCCCGGGTAGGCCTCGCGCCCCGGCGGGCGGCGCAGCAGCAGCGACACGGCGCGGTAGGCCTCGGCCTGCTTCGACAGGTCGTCGAAGATGATGAGCACGTGCTTGCCGTCGTACATCCAGTGCTGACCGATGGCCGAACCGGTGTACGGGGCCAGGTACTTGAAGCCCGCGGGATCGGAGGCCGGCGAGGCGACGATGGTGGTGTACTCCATCGCGCCCGCGTCTTCGAGCGCGCCCTTCACCGAGGCGATGGTCGAGCCCTTCTGGCCGATCGCGACGTAGATGCAGCGCACCTGCTTCTTGGGGTCGCCCGACTCCCAGTTCGCCTTCTGGTTGATGATCGTGTCGATCGCGATCGCGGTCTTGCCGGTCTGGCGGTCGCCGATGATGAGCTGGCGCTGGCCGCGGCCCACCGGGATCATCGCGTCGATCGCCTTGATGCCGGTCTGCAGCGGCTCGTGCACCGACTTGCGGGCCATCACGCCGGGGGCCTGCAGCTCGAGGGCGCGGCGGCCCTCGAGGCCGGTGATCTCGCCGAGACCGTCGATCGGGTTGCCGAGCGGGTCGACCACGCGGCCGAGGTAGCCCTCGCCCACGGGCACCGAGAGCACCTCGCCGGTGCGGGTGACCTGCTGGCCCTCGGCGATAGCGGTGAACTCGCCGAGCACGACGACGCCGATCTCGTCCTCGTCGAGGTTCTGCGCGAGGCCGAGCGTGCCGTCGGCGAAGCGCACGAGCTCGTTGGCCATCACGCCGGGGAGGCCCGCGACATGCGCGATGCCGTCCGCGGCGTCGATGACGGTGCCGACTTCGGTCTTGCCCGCCGCGGCCGGCTCGTACGACTTCGCGAAGTCGTTCAGCGCGGCGCGGATCTCGTCGGGGCTGATTGTGAGTTCTGCCATTTCGTTTCCTCTGTCTGTACCGGGCCACCCCGGGGTGAAAAGTTGTGCTCTAGCCGGCGAGTCGCTGGCGGAGATCCTCGAGTCGCGAGCTGACGCTGCCGTCGATCACGTCGTCGCCGATCTGTACGCGGACGCCGCCGATCAGGGAGGGATCGACGACCGTGGTCACGCGCACGGGACGGCCGGCGCTCTGCTGGAGCAGTTCGGCCAGGCGGCTCTGCTGGGCCGCGGAGAGCGGGCCCGCGACGGTGACGGTGGCGAGCTCGCTGCCGCCCTGGTCGGCCGCGATCCGCGCGCTCTCGCGGAGAGCGGCGCCCACGCGGCGACCGCGGGGATTGGCCACGAGGTAGCCGACGACGCCGATCGCGGACTCGGAGAGCCTGTCGGCGAACAGCCGCTCGACCAGCGCCGTCTTCGCCGCGGGATCGCTCAGCTTGCTGCCGAGCGCGAGCTCGAGCTCGTGGCTGCCGTCGATCGCGCTCGCGGCGGCGAGCAGTTCGTCGGCGAGGCCCGGGTTCACGATCGCCTCGGCCCGGAGGCCGAGCTCCTCGACGCCCCCGACGAGCTCCGCCGGGTTCGACCAGCGCTCGCTCACCGCGGCGGCGAGCACGCGACGGGTGTCCGACTTCGCGCCGCCGAAGACGCGCTCGGCGAGCTGCGCCTTCGCCGCGCCTTCGGTCGAGGTGTCGCCGAGCACGGAGCCGAGCGCCGGGGCGGCGTCGATCTGAGCCGCGGCCGCCAGCAGCTCCCGGCCGGTGCCGGGCGCCATGATGCCGCTCAGCGCCGCGCCGGCCTTGGCCAGCGCCTCCCGTGACGCACTGCCCATTACTGCGCTGCCTTCTCGGATGCCTCGAGGTCCGCGAGGAAGCGATCGACCAGGGCCTGCGCCTTCTGGTCGTCGGTGAGCGACTCGCCGACCACGCCCGAGGCGAGGTCGATCGCGAGCGTGCCGACCTCCTTGCGCAGCGAGACCACGGCGCTCTGACGCTCGGCCTCGATCTGGGCCTGGGCGGACTGGGTGACGCGCGCGGCCTCGACGACGGCGTCATCCTTGGCCTTGGCCACGATCTTGGTGGCGTCGGCGCGGGCCGCGTCGCGGATCTCACCGGCCTCCTGGCGGGCGCCGGCGAGCTGCGCGGTGTACTCCTGCAGAGCCGCCTCGGCCTTCGCCTGGGCCTCGTCGGCCTTGGCGATGTTGCCCTCGATCGCCGCGGCGCGCTCATCGAGCATCTTCCGCATCCTGGGGAGGAAGACCTTCCAGAACGCGATGAGGATGATGATGAAGACGACTGCCGACCACACGATGTCGTAGGTCGCCGGGATCAGCGGGTTGGGTGACCCCTCGGCAGCGACATAGACTGCGTTGATCATCGAGCCTCCCTTTCGAGACTAGGGAAAGGTGGACGGCTTACTGGAAGATGAAGTGGGTCGCGATACCGATGAGCGCGAGGGCCTCGGTGAACGCGATACCGATCCACATCAGAACCTGGAGGCGGCCGGCCAGCTCGGGCTGACGAGCGACGCCCTCGATGGTCTTGCCGACCACGATGCCCAGGCCGATGGCCGGGCCGATGGCCGCGAGGCCGTAGCCGACGGTCGAGATGCTGCCCGAGACTTCAGCGAGAACGTTCACAGTTGGTGTTTCCTTCCGTTGGTGGGCGCAGCGGTCGCCGCGCCCGCGTTGAGGTTTTTAGTGCTCTTCAGCCAGCGCGAGCTGGATGTAGACGCCGGTGAGAATGGTGAAGATGTAGGCCTGGAGGAACGCCACCAGGATCTCGAAGAGGGTGAAGGCGAAGCCGACGATGAAGGTGCCGACGCCGAAGAGCTTGAACAGCCCCTCGCCCTCGAGGAGGAAGAAGTTGGTCGCGCTGAAGAAGAGCACGAGCAGCAGGTGGCCGACGATCAGGTTCATCAGCAGACGGAGGGTCAGCGTGATGGGCCGCAGGACGAAGGTCGAGAAGAACTCGATCGGCGTGACGATGATGTAGAGCGGCCACGGCACGCCCGCCGGGAAGAGCGAGTTCTTGAAGAAGTTCTTCGGGCTCTTCTTGATGCCGGCGTAGATGAAGGTG
>CALMSE010000132.1 GCA_937872275.1 uncultured Leucobacter sp.
GCGAACCACTCGCTCGTTTCCATCGGGTTCGGGGCGCCGGAGTCCCGGCCGAGTCGGCGGCCCGCGACGCGCAGCTCGGCCCGCGACCCGAAGTTCGCCTGCAGTAGCACGCCGACCGTCCAGCGCGCGCCGCCGATCCGCACCACGCGCGAGGCGGTGCCCGTGCCGCCCTTGAAGCCGTAGCAGTTCATGCCCGTGCCGCCGCCCACGCTGCCCTCCGCGACGGGCCCGGATCGCGCCGCGTCGAGCGCGGCCACCGCGTGCTCGGGGTGCACGAGCTCCGCGTTGATCGAGTTCAGATACCCGTCCCAGGTCTCGCCCACCACGGGCAGCATCCACGCCGCGGCGCTCGCCGGGTGATGGGCCGCCATCCATCGATCGACGCCGGTGTGCACGGCCCCGACCGCGTGGGAGTTGGTGATGCAGATCGGGGCCTGCAGCTGGCCGGCCTCCTCGATCCAGCTGCGCCCGGTGAGCTCGCCGTTGCCGTTCAGCACCGCGACGCCGGCCGCGCAGGGGACGCCGGCCTTCGCCCGGCCGCGGGGCAGGATCGCGGTCACCCCGGTCCGCGCGACGGCCGGTTCGTCGGCGATCAGCGTGGTGAAGCCGACCTCCAGGCCCGGCACGTCGGTGAGGGCGTTCCAGGCTCCGGGCTCTCCGTCGAACGGGACGCCGAGATCGCGCGCCCGAGGGCTCCGGGGGTCGGCCGCCGTCATGGGACCGGAACCTCTCGAATTATTGAACATTGTTCGATCCTTTCTTTGTGATTACACTACCCGCAGGAGCCTTAGGCATCATAGATTCCGATCAATGTTCAGTTTCTGCCCGGTTCCACGGATCGGGGGTATCGCTCCCGGTCGCCACCGTCACCGACGAAGGAGTCATCATGACCACCGCCTCCGCACCCCGGGAGCATATCCCGCAGTCCGATCGGCAAGGCTCGCTCGCCTCGGGGCGCCTCGGCACCTGGGACATCGTCTTCTTCGTGATCTCGGCCGCGGCGCCGCTCACCGTCATCCTCAGCGGGGCAGTCACCTCGTTCCGCATGGACGGCATCGGCGCACCCGGCGCGATCCTCTTCTGCGCCGTCGTGCTGATCTTCTTCGCGCTCGGCTTCACCGCCATGTCGAAGAGCGTGCGCAACGCCGGCGCCTTCTACGCCTATGTCTCGCGGGGCATCGGCAAGCCCTTCGGCCTCGGCGTCTCCTCGGTGACCGTCTTCGCCTACATCTCGCTCGTGATCTCCTTCTACGGCTTCATCGGGTTCTTCGCCCAGTTCACCTTCCTCGAGCTCTTCGGCCTCGATCTGCCCTGGGGCGTCTGGTCGCTCCTCGCCGTGGCGATCGTCGCCTTCCTCGGGTACCGCAAGGTCGACGTGGGCGCGAAGGTGCTCGCCGTGCTGCTCACCCTCGAGGTCGCGATCCTGCTCGTCTTCGCCGTGGCCGCGCTCGTCGACGGCGGCCCGGAGCCCTGGAGCCTCGCCTCCTTCTCGATCGAGAACGTCTTCCTGGCCCCGGCGGCCGGCACGCTGTTCATCATCGGCTTCGGCGCCTACCTCGGCTTCGAGAGCACGGCCATCTACGCGGAGGAGGCGAAGCGCCCGGAGCGCACGATCCCGCGTGCGACCATCATCGCGATCGCCTTCCTCGGCCTCTTCTACGCCTTCACCTTCTGGATCCTCACGGTCGCCTTCGGCGTCGAGGGCGTGATCGAGATGGCCCGCGGCGATGCGTTCGAGACCATGGTGATCGAGGGCACCGGCGAACTCGCCGGCGCCTGGGCATCGTTCGCCATGAAGATCCTCATCGTCACGAGCTTCTTCGCCTGCGTGCTCGCCTTCCACAACGCCTGCACCCGCTACCTCTTCTCGCTCGGCCGCGAGGGGCTGCTCCCGAGAGCGCTCGGCCGCTCGAGCACTCGCTCGCAGTCGCCGGCAGTGGCGAGCCTCACCCTCAGCGCGATCTGCGCCGTCGTGGTGCTCATCGCGATCCTCGTACAGGCGGATCCCTTCCTCGGCCTCGCCCTCTGGACCTACGCGACCGGCGTGCAGGGGCTCGTCTTCGCGCAGGCCTTCACCGCGATCGCCGTGGTCTGGTACTTCGCGCGCGATCGCCGCGGCTTCGGCGTCTGGCGGGTCATCATCGCGCCGACGCTCGGCGCGCTCGGGCTCATCGCGGGGTACGTGCTCATCGTCACGAACTTCGAGGTCGTGACCGGGCTCGAGGGGCCGATCAACCAGCTGCTGCTGCTGCCGACGCCGATCCTCTTCATCGGCGGGATCGTCGTCGGGCTCGTGCTCAAGGCGCGCAGGCCCGAGTACTACGCGGGCCTCACCCAGACGATTCCCGTGCAGAGCGAGGAGGAGCCCGTGCGGACCGGCCCGGGCAACTAGGCTGGGGCCATGAACGCGACCGCGCGCAGGCGCCTGGAACGCCGGGATGAGATCATCCGCGCGTTCTGGCGCGTCGCGCGGTCGCGGCCGAGCCGAGCCGTCAACGTGCGCGCGGTCGCGGCCGAGGCCGAGATGAGCGCGGCCAACGTGCTGCACTACTTCTCGAGTCTCGACGAGCTGCAGATGACGGCCCTCGCGGGCGCGATGGAGCAGTTCGACACGCAGCGGCGGCGCATCCTCGACCGCCCCGAGAGCGCGACGGCGCGGCTGTTCGCCATGATCGACGCGGGCGTTCCCGACGAGATCAGCGACGAGCTGCGGTTCGTCTACGAGAGCGTCGCGATCATCGCCGAGCGCCCGGAGTACCTGCCCGCGCATCGAGAGCTCACCGAGCGGCAGGTGATGCTCTACCGCACGATCATCGAGATCGGGGCCGGCACCGGGGAGTTCGCGCCGGCGTCGCCCCCCGGGATGATCGCGCGCAACCTCGTGGCGCTCGAGGACGCGTACGACCTCTACCCGCTGATCGGGCACACGACGCCGCGCGAGGAGTGCCGGGCGGCCGTGCGCGGCTACGCCGAGATCGCGCTCGGCATCGGGGACGGCCGCGGCGAGGACCGGGCCGTCGGCGCCGCGACCGCTGGCGCACCGCGAACGACGGGGGAGCGCGCGTGATCGCCGGCGCGGTCATGCTGGCCTCGGGGGCGCTCTGCCTCGGGGGAGCGGTGATCTCCCGCAGCCGTCTCGGCATCGCGGCCGCCGCGATCATGGCCCTCGCGATGGCCGACCTGGTGCTGCTCGGGCTCGTGCCGCCGCTCGCCTGGGCCGTGCTGCTCGTCGGCGCGGGCATCGCGCTCGGGCTG
>CALMSE010000133.1 GCA_937872275.1 uncultured Leucobacter sp.
CAGGCCAGCCGCGAGGCGGGGCTGCTCCGGGATCGAGGCGTCGAGCTCGGCGAGCGTCGCGTCCGCGGGCTTCTCGGCGAGCGGCGGCACGGTGTCGGTGCCGAGCGCGGCGTGGTGGCCGGCCGGCGGCACGAAGACCGAGCCGAACTCCACGAGCGCGAGGTCGGTGAGGCCGCGCGAGACGTTGCGCTGCGCCGCCCCGACGAGCCCGGGCAGCAGCGAGCGGCGCAGGAAGGGCGCCTCGCCGTCGAGCGGGTTCGCGAGGCGCACGGCCGCGGGCGGGGCGGCCTGCTCGAGGATCTCGTCGTCGACGGTGCCCTCGGGCCCCGCGCCGAACGCGTCGAGCTGCGCGCGACTCACGAAGGGGTAGCTCTGCACCTCGTCGAGGCCGGAGGCGGTCACGACATCGGCCGCCCGGCGCCGCAGCCGCTGCTCGCGGGTGCGGCCGCGGCCCGCGGGCGCCACGGGCAGCACCGAGGGGATGCGGTCGTAGCCGACGATGCGTGCGACCTCCTCGACGAGGTCGGCGGGGCGGGAGAGGTCGCTGCGCCAGCTGGGCGGGCGCACCTCGACCACTCCCTCGCCGGCATCGTTCGCCGCGCAGCCGATCATCTCGATCGAGCCGCGGATCTCGTCGTCGCTGTAGTCCGTGCCGAGCAGGCCGTTCACCCGGGCCAGCGGCAGCCGCACGACGGCGGGATCCCAGGGGGCGACGATCTCGGCGCCCAGCGGGTCTGCCGATCCGCCGCCCAACTCGACGAGCAGGTCGACCATGCGCTGCGCGGCCGCCCGGGCCACCAGCGGATCGACGCCGCGCTCGTAGCGCTTCGAGGCCTCGCTCGGCAGCTTGTGCCGGCGCAGGGTGCGCGCGATGGACACGGGGTCGAAGGTGGCCGCCTCGATGAGCACATCGGTGGTGCCGTCCGACACCTCGGTCGCCTCGCCGCCCATGACGCCGGCGAGCCCGATGGGGCCCGACTCGTCGGTGATCAGCAGATCCTCGGGATCGAGCGCGCGCTCCTTGCCGTCGAGCGTGACCAGGGTCTCCCCGGCCAGAGCGCGGCGCACCGCGATGCCGCCCGTCAGCTTCGCGAGATCGTAGGCGTGCAGCGGCTGCCCGAGCTCGAGCATCACGTAGTTGGAGATGTCGACCGGCAGGGAGATCGCGCGGATGCCCGCGAGCGTCAGCCGCGAGACCATCCACGCGGGAGTCGGGCGCGAGGGGTCGACGCCGCGCACGACGCGCGCGATGAAGCCCGTGCACCCCTGACGGCCGCGCACCGGGGCCCGGTCGTCGAGGGTCACGGCGTAGCCCGATCCGCTGCCGATTTCGAGGGCGAGGGCGGGATCGCGGAAGGCCGCGCCCGTGGCATGGCCGTATTCGCGCGCTACGCCTCGGATCGAGAACGCGTAGCCGCGGTCGGGCGTGACGTTGATCTCGACCGCCGAGTCGTTCAGCCCGAGCAGCTCGAGCGCGTCCTCGCCGATCCCGGGGTCGAGGCCCAGGCGCGAGAGCACGATGATGCCCGCGTGATCCTCGCCCAGCCCCAGCTCCTTCGCCGAGGCGATCATGCCGTCGCTGACGTGGCCGTAGGTCTTGCGGGGGGTGATGCGGAAGTCGCCGGGCAGCACCGCGCCGGGCAGGGTCACGACGACCTTGTCGCCGGCCTCGAAGTTGTGCGCACCGCAGACGATGCCGCGCACGTCCTCGCCGCCGTCGGCGGCCTTCTCCCCCGGTGCGGCGACGCGCACCTGGCACCAGTTGATGGTCTTGCCGTTCGACTGCGGCTCGGGATCGCGGGAGAGCACCTCGCCCACGACGACCGGGCCCGAGACCTCGAAGCGGCGGATCGACTCCTCCTCGAAGCCCACGCGCACGAGGTCGGCGTGCACCTGCTCCGGGGTCGTGCCTGCGGGCAGCTCGACGTGCTCGGCGAGCCAGGAAAGGGGGATGCGCATCAGACGAGCCCTCCGAACTGATGGTTGAAGCGGATATCGCCCTCGACCATGTCGCGCATGTCGTTCAGGTCGTGGCGGAACTGCAGGGTGCGCTCGATGCCCATGCCGAAGGCGAAGCCCTGGTACTCGTCGGGATCGATGCCCGCCGCGAGCAGCACGTTCGGGTCGACCATGCCGCAGCCGCCCCACTCGACCCAGCGCGCGCCGCCCTTGGCGTTCGGCTGCCACACGTCCATCTCCGCGGAGGGCTCGGTGAACGGGAAGAAGTTCGGGCGCAGGCGGATCTCAGCCCCCTGCCCGAACATCTGACGGGCGAAGTGCTCCAGCGTGCCGCGCAGGTGCGCCATCGTCAGGCCGCGGTCGATCGCGATGCCCTCGATCTGATGGAACACCGGGGTGTGGGTGGCGTCGAGCTCGTCGGTGCGGTAGACGCGGCCGGGAGCGACCACGTAGACGGGCAGATCGCGATCCAGCAGCGAGCGCACCTGCACCGGCGAGGTGTGGGTGCGCAGCAGCAGGTGCCGATCCGCGGGCTCGACGAAGAAGGTGTCCTGCATCGCGCGGGCGGGGTGATCGGGATCGAAGCCGAGCGCGTCGAAGTTGAACCACTCGTGCTCGAGCTCGGGGCCCTCCGCGATCTCCCACCCCATGCCGACGAAGACGTCGCCGATCTCGTCCTGCAGCTGCGCGAGGGGGTGGCGGGTGCCGGTCGTGCGGCGCACGGGCGCCTCGGTCACGTCGACCGCCTCGGCGACGAGCCGCGCCGCGGCCTCGGCCTCGGCGAGCTCGGCCTCGCGACCCTGGTAGGCGCCCTCGATGCGGCCCCGGGCCTGGCCCATGAGCTTGCCCGTCTCGGCCTTCTGATCCTTCGGCACCTCGCGCATCTTCGCGTTCAGCGCCGCGATCGGCGAGGAGTCGCCGGCATGCTCGGTGCGGGCCTGCTTCAACTCGGCGACGGAACCGGCCGCGGCGAAGGCGGCGAGCGCCGCATCGACCGCCGCGTGCACGGCCTCCGGGGTGATCGGGTTGGGCTGCGCCGACGGGTTCGCTTCGCTTACTGACACAAGCGTCAATCCTACCCGTCCCGCACGGCGTCCTGTCCTCCCCGCGCATGCTCCCCGCTGCCCCCTCGCCTGCTGGTCGCCGTTGCCCCTTCCCCTCCGGCCCTCCGGCCCTGCGCCCCCGACGCCCAGCCCCATGCCCTCATATCTCGCCCTGCTCTGCCCCACGCCCGCCGAGAGACGACGAGAGGGGGACGGGAAGCGGGGAGGACGGGAAGCGGGCAGAAGAGGGGCGGACAGGGCGGCAGCGCGGGCGCGGGTAGGATGAAGGGGTGGCCGAGGAACACCGGATGAGCCGCGCGGCGCGCACCGCGCGCGGTACCGCGGGCGTGCTCGCGGCGAGCCTCTTCGCGGCCGCCTCGCACGCGGGCGGCGGCGGCGAGGTCGCCCCGTTCGCCCTGCTCGTGACCGTCGTGCTCGCGCTGCCCGTCTGCGTCGCACTCGCCGGCAGGCTCGGCTCGCTCTGGCGTCTCGCCCTCGCGGTGACCGCGAGCCAGTTCCTCTACCACTGGTGCTTCTCGGCGCTCGGCGCCCCTGCCGGCATCGCCGCGGGCGCGCTCCCCGG
>CALMSE010000134.1 GCA_937872275.1 uncultured Leucobacter sp.
CGCGCATCGGCTCGCTCAGCCGCTCGCTCAGCCGCTCGCTCACCTGTTCGCGCAGAGACAACTCCGTTACCGCACGAGGCAATGATTCTCCCGGTTTCGGCGCGTATGCTCGAAACACCTACCGGACTCGAAGTGGAGGTCACCTTGGAAACCTACGAAAGCCTGCTTGCAGCCATCACGGTGAAAGACGGTGAGGGGCGTGAAGTCTTCAATCCGGCCACCGGAGAACTCATCGGTCGCGTGCCCGTGCAGACCGTCGCCGACGTCGACGCGGCGATCGCTCGCGCAAAGGCGGCCCAGCCCGCATGGGCGGCGCTCAGCGACGAAGAGCGCGTGGGCTACCTCAACAAGGTCGCCGACGCCATCGAGGCGAACGCCGAGCCCCTCGCGGAGCTGCTCTCGCGTGAGCAGGGCAAGCCGCTGAACGGCCCGAACGCCCGCTTCGAGGTCGGCGGCTGCGTCGCCTGGACGCGCGTGCCCGCCAACACCCCGCTGCCCGTCGACGTCGTGATCGACGACGGCGAGAACTACGCCGAGATGCACTACCGCCCGCTCGGCGTGGTGGGTGCGATCACCCCGTGGAACTGGCCCATGATGATCGCCATCTGGCAGGTCGTGCCGGCGCTGCGCATGGGCAACACGGTCGTGCAGAAGCCCTCCGAGTACACGACCCTCTCGGGTCTCGCCCTGAACCACGTCATCAACTCGGTGCTTCCCGAGGGCGTGCTGAACACCGTCGTCGGCGCGGGAGATCTCGGAGGGCATCTCGTCGCCAGCGACGACATCGCCAAGATCATGTTCACCGGCTCCACCCGCACGGGCAAGAAGATCATCGAGTCCAGCTCCGGCAACATCAAGCGGCTGACGCTCGAGCTCGGCGGGAACGACGCGGGCATCGTGCTCGACGACGTCGATCCGAAGGAGATCGCCGAGGGCCTGTTCTGGGGGGCGTTCATCAACACCGGCCAGACCTGCGCCGCGCTCAAGCGCCTCTACGTGCCCGAGTCGATCTACGACGAGGTCGTCGACGCACTCGCCGAGTTCGCCAAGCAGATGCCGATGGGCCCCGGACTCGACGAGAACAACGTGCTCGGCCCGCTGCAGAACGAGATGCAGTTCAAGGTCGTCGACGGACTCGTCAAGGCGGCGAAGGAGTCGGGCGCGCGCGTGGTCATGGGCGGCGACCCCGACTACGACGCCCCGGGCAACTTCTACCCGACGACGCTCATCGCCGACATCGACCCGCAGAACCCGCTGGTCGTGGAGGAGCAGTTCGGCCCGGCGCTGCCGATCATCAAGTACACCGATCTCGAAGAGGTCATCAAGCTCGCCAACGACCTCGAGGTCGGCCTCGGCGCCTCGGTGTGGTCGAAGGATCGCGAGAAGGCCCGCGCGATCGCCGCGCGCATCCAGGCCGGCACGGTGTGGATCAATGCCCACGGCATGGTCAACCCCTTCATCCCCTTCGGCGGGGCGAAGCAGTCGGGCTACGGCCAGGAGTTCGGCGTCGAGGGCCTGAAGGCCGTCGCGCAGCCCCAGGTGATCAACGGCTGACCCCGGTTCGCCGCGGAACGCGGGTGCGGTCGGCATCGACCGCACCCGCGTTCTCCGTTTTCTCACCCTCCCCCAGAACACGCCCACGAGGAAAGGAACCGCCGTGGAAGAAGAGGTCCGCGCCGCAGTGCAGAAGTACGTCGACGGCTGCGTCGCCGCCGACGCGGAGATGGTCCGCGACGCCTTCGACGAGAACGCGATCATGTGGGGCTATCTCGGCCCCGAGTACAGCACGATGAGCGGAGCCTCGTTCGCGACCGAAGTCGTCGGCACGGCCGAGCCCTCGGGGCCCGAGTACTCCTTCGACATCCACAGCGTCTCGGTGCAGGGCGAGGTCGCGACCGCGGTGCTCGACGAGAAGGGCTTCCTCGGCGCCGACTTCCGCAACTTCTTCGGCCTGATCCGCCGCGACGGGGTCTGGCGCATCACCAGCAAGGTGTTCACCACTCGCTGAGGCTCACCTGCTTCCCTGCCCACCACGCACTCCGCCAACGTATACGAGGGTGTCGAGTGGGACAGTCGGAGAACCCCTCCCGCGGTCGCACTCAGCACCGCCGTGCACATTCACCGCGGGCAGGCCGGAGGGATGATCCTGCGCTACCAGCGGGGCTTGCGCTTGCCGTCGGCGCGGTCGTCGCCCCCGTCGCGGCGGTCGTCGCGGTAGCCGCCCCGGTTCCCCTGGTCGCCGCGGTCGCCGCGGGAGTAGCCGCCCCGATCGTTCCGGTCGTCGCGGGAGTAGCCCCGGTCGTTCCGATCGCGGGCGCCGCCCCGGTCGTTCCGGCCGTAGTCGCTGCCGCCCCGGTTCCCCTGGTCGCCGCGGTCGTCGCGGGAGTAGCCGCGGTCGCCCCGCTGCTGGCGGTCATCGCGAGAATAGCCCCGGTCGTCCCGGTACCCGCGGTCGTTGCGGGGGGCGCTCCCCCGGTCGTCGCGGGAGTAGCCGCCGCGGTCGTCGCGGCGGGGCCGCTCGTCGCGATCGTAGCCGCGGCCGTCGCGCGAGGAGCCCGATCGGTCGCCGCGATCCTCCCAGCCCTTCCCACGGGGCGAGGGCCCGCGGTCGGTCTTGATGTCGATCGGCTTGCCGCCGATGCGCGTGCCGGCGAGCCGGTCGAGAGCGCCCGCGGGCAGCCGCTTCGGCAGCTCGATCAGGGAGAAGTCCTCGCGGATCTGGATGCGGCCGAAGTCGCCGCGGTCGAGGCCTCCCTCGTTCGCGAGCGCGCCCACGATCTGCCCGGGCTGGACGCGCTGCCGCCGGCCGACCTCGATGCGATACATGACGAGGTCGTCGCGGCGCTCGCGGGGGCCGCGATCCTCGCGGGCCGGGCGGTCGCCCCGATCGCCCCGGCCGGACGGCTCCTGGAGGAAGCGGGCGGCCTGGGCGCGGTCGCGCTCGAACTTGGCGTCGTCGGCCTCGTCGAGCAGCAGCGGCTGCTCCCCCTGCGAGACGATGGCGAGCGCGGCGGCCACGTCGGCCTCGGGCACGTCGTGGTGGCGCACGTAGTGGTCGATGATGTCGCGGAAGGCGTCGACGCGTTCGGTCTCGCCGAGCGCCGCCGTGATCGCGTCGTCGAAGCGCGACAGACGAGTGGCGTTGACCTCGTCGACGCGGGGCAGCGGCATCTGCGTGAGCGGCTGCTTCGTCGCCTTCTCGATGGCCTTCAGCAGCCGCTGCTCGCGGGGGGTGACGAAGCTGATGGCGTCGCCCGTGCGGCCGGCGCGGCCCGTGCGGCCGATGCGGTGCACGTAGCTCTCGGTGTCGATCGGCAGATCGTAGTTGATGACGTGGCTGATGCGCTCGACGTCGAGGCCGCGCGCGGCGACGTCGGTGGCGACGAGGATGTCGAGGTCGCCCGATTTCAGCCGATCCACCGTCTTCTCCCGCAGGTTCTGCGGGATGTCGCCGTTGATCGCCGCGGCGGAGTAGCCGCGGGCGCGCAGCTTCTCGGCGACCTGCTCGCTGTCGCCGCGGGTGCGGGTGAACACGATGATGCCGTCGAAGTCCTCGACCTCGAGCACGCGGGTGAGCGCGTCGAGCTTCTGCATGTACGAGACGACGACGTAGCGCTGAGAGATGCTGGAACTCGTCTGCGTCTTGCCCGCGATCTTGATCTCTTCGGGATCGTTCAGGTACTGCTGCGAGATGCGCCGGATCTGCGCCGGCATGGTCGCCGAGAAGAGCGCGACCTGCTTGTCGTCGGGCGTGTCGGCGAGAATCGTCTCGACGTCTTCGGCGAAGCCCATCTTCAGCATCTCGTCGGCCTCGTCGAGCACGAGGTACTTGATCTGGGTGAGGTCGAGCGAGCCCCGCTTCATGTGATCCATGATGCGGCCGGGCGTGCCCACGACGATGTCGACGCCGCGGCGCAGCGCGCTGAGCTGCTGGCCGTAGGCCTGACCGCCGTAGACGGGCAGCAGGTGCACCTCGGGCAGGTGTCCGGCGTAGCTCTCGAACGCCTCGCACACCTGCAGCGCGAGCTCACGGGTGGGGGCGAGCACGAGCGCCTGCGGCACGCCCTGTCCCGGCTCGATGCGGGAGAGGATCGGCAGCGCGAAGGCGGCCGTCTTGCCGGTGCCGGTCTGCGCGAG
>CALMSE010000135.1 GCA_937872275.1 uncultured Leucobacter sp.
GAGCGAACCGACGCCGTCGCGCCCGGTGGCCCGGGCCAGCCTGGCCGTCGCGGATCCGCCGCTCGCCGATCCGCCATCGGCACCGGGGAGCAGCGCCGCCGCCAGCTCGGCATCCTCCTCCGGGACCTCTCCCCAGGGCCTCCCGAGATCCGCGTGATGCACGACGAGCTGCAGGAGGCGCCGGCCCGGGATCGCCCGGCCGGGCTCATCGATCGTCGACCAGTCCTCGACCGCGGCGAGGGCCGCCCGCAGCCGATCGGCCGACACGTGCAGATCGTCGATCAGCACCGCGCCCGGGCGCAGGCTTCCCGTCTCGACGTCCCACTGCCGCCCCGGCTCGGGCGGCGGCACCGGGCGCCCCGATGCCGCGAGCAGCTCGTCGGCCATCCGGTCGGCCTCACGGGCGAGGTAGGTCACCACGTGCCCGCCGGTGAGCCCGTTGAGCGCGGAGTGCTCCTGGAAGTCGATCTCGAGGAACACCTGCAGCAGGTATTCGAGCAGCGCGTCGGTCTCCCGCTCGATCGCCCGCAGCACTCGATCCGTCTCGACGACGATCATGTCCTCCTCCTTCCGGGGCTTCCCTCCCCCGCTCATCGCGACCCTGCCTCAGCGGCCGGCGCCGCCCGCCCCGCGGTGCGGACGAGATAGTCGTAGCCGGCCTGCAGCTGTGCCGCGTTCCAGACCTGTTCGCGCTTGAAGGCGGTCTCCTCCTCGCCGGTCCAGACCCGGGCGCCCCCGGCGGCGAGCGCGTCGAGCTCGGTGCGGCAGGCCCGCTCCAGGAGCACGGCGTGCATCACGGCGGTCGCGACATCGGGGCCGACCGTGACCGCGCCATGGCTCGGCAGCAGGATCCCGTTCGCGGAGCCGAGGGCCGCGGCGACGGCGTCCCCCAGCTCCTCGCTCGCGATCAGGGAGCCGGTGACCGCGGTGAACCGCGGCAGCTGCGGATGGGTGAAGGGCACCGCGTCGTGCGAGAGCGGGTGCAGCGGCGCGTCGAGCGAGGCGAAGGCGGCGAGCGCCGGCGCGTGGGTGTGCACCACCGCGCCGACATCGGGCCGCGCGAGGCAGATCCGCGTGTGGATCGGATACTCGATGTGGCGCCGCCCGCCGCCTTCGAGCACCTCGCCCGCCCACGACACCAGCACGACCCGGTCGGCGTCGATCTCCTCGAAGCCGTAGCCCGAGGCCTTCATCCAGACGCCGCGGCCCCCGCCGTCCCGGACCGAGGGGTGCCCCCAGACCATGTCGCCGAGACCCGCGGCGCCGAGCGCCGCGCAGGCCGAGACGACGGCCCCGGCGTGCTCCGACTCGCTCACCTCCCGGCCGCGATCCCGCTCACGAGCGGCGTATCGACGCCGACCGGGCCGGTCCCCGACGCCCCGCCGGGGTCGCCGATCGGCTCCGCGCGTCCGGGCAGCGCCTGCTCGAAGAACGCCCGGTTGTCATCGACCCAGAGCGGATCCTGGTCGTCGTTCGGCCCCGTGATCGCCGCGACCGGGCACGCCGTGACGCAGGCCCCGCAGTCGATGCACTCGTCGGGGTTGATGTAGCGCTTCTCGAGTCCTTCGTAGATGCAGTCCACCGGGCAGACGTCGACGCACGACGCGTCCATCTCGCCGATGCAGAGATCGCTGATCACATGTGCCATTTCACGCTCCCGTTCCCGCGCCGACGGCGCGCGGCAGTTCCGACGAGTGGCCGGGGAAGAGCGCTTCCCCGGGTCTCAGCAGCACGGCGATGTTGTTGACCGCGGTCGCGGCCTCGCCGAAGCCCACCGCCATCAAGCGCACCTTGCCCGGGTAGTCGGTGATGTCCCCCGCCGCGAAGACCCGCGCGCGCGCCGTCGACATGTCGGTGCCGACCTCGATCTGCCGCGCGTTGATCGCGAGGCCCCATCCGGCGATCGGCCCGAGCGAGGCGACGTGCCCGAGGGCGGGCACCACCACCGAGGCAGAGACGGTCTCGAGGAAGTCGTCCTTCGCGCTCTTCACGATCACCTGCTCGACGGCGGGGTCGCCCACGAGCTCGACGAGCTCAGCCTCGAGGATCACCCGTGCGGCCGAGCCGCGCAGCCGCGCAACCGAGCCCTCATGCGCGGTGAAGCGCGCGCGCCGGTGCACGAGCGTGACCGATCTCGCGGTCTCCGCGAGCATGTTGGCCCAGTCGACGGCGCTGTCGCCACCGCCGACGATGACGACGTCGTGCCCCGCGTAGTGCTCGGCGGGGCCGACGACCCGGTGGATGCCTCCGCCGGGGTACACGTCGACGGCGGGAAGGGGCCTCGGCGTGAAACGGCCGATGCCGCCGGTGATGAGCATCGCACCGCAGTGGATCGCGGTCCCGGCGACCGTCGTGGCGACGAGGGAGCCGTCTGGCCGATCCTCGAGCGTCGCGCACTCCTCGTCGAGGAGGATGCGGGGCTTCGCGCTCAGCGCCTGTTCGGCGAGGCCCTCGATGAGGTCTCTGCCGCGGACCGCCGGGAATCCCGCGACGTCGTAGATGAACTTCTCGGGGTAGAGCGCCGCCACCTGACCTCCGAGGTGGCCGAGGCTGTCGACGAGCGCGACGCCGAGTCCGCGCATCCCGGCGTAGTACGTCGCGAAGAGCCCGGCCGGCCCGGCCCCGACGACGAGGAGATCGCAGTGGATCGTCTCGCTCATGTCCACAGCAGCCCCTCCGTGAGCGGGCCCTCTCCCTCGAGGTCGTCGTATGCTCGCACCGCGGCCTCGTGCAGTGGAACGGGCGTCCGCCGCATCTCCGCGGGGTCGAGCGGATAGCCGAGCGGGGTGCGATCCTGCGGCAGGTGCCCGTACTGGCCCTCGAGGGCGAGGCGGGTCTTCACCATGCACCAGACGGCCAGGTACGCGACCTCCGGATCGAGGTCCTCGCGGCAGAGCAGCACGAAGTCGGCGAAGTCGAGCGTCGTCAGTTCGTGGTCGAGTCCGGGCAGGTAGCCCTGCTCGATGGTGGCGCTCGGCCAGCCGAGCCGGGCGAAGCCCTCGAGCACGGCATCGCCCCACTCGAGGTAGCGCACGGGCCGGCGGTCCGCGATCCGCTGCCACGCGGGCATCATGACGGCCTCCTGGATCAGCACGTTCGCCTCGCCCATCGCGAAGGCGTGGACCAGGGGGAACGGTCGCTCGTCGGTGATGAAGCGAGCGCCCGCCGCTCGCAGCAGGTCCGGATCCGCGTCGGCCAGCTCGAGCCCGTAGTGCGCCGCCAGGCCGATGGCGTTGATTCCGTCGTCCTGAGAGGTCGCGATGACGAGCTCCGGGGCGATGCCGGCGAGATCCCCCACCGTGCGCACCGGCAGGGCGGCGTCGACGGCGACGACGAGGCGGTCCCGGTGCGCGATCGAGCCGAGCGCGCGGAGCCAGGGCGCCGCCGAGCGCGAGACGGGCCCGCTGCCGTCGTAGAGCAGACGCGCGGCCGCGGCAGGGGTGGCCAGGGCGATGTCGACCGCCCCGGCCTCGAGCGCGTCGACCGCATCCGCCCCGCCGCGACCGGCGTGGATCGAGAACTCGGAGCCGACCGGCGCGCGGTCGCCGATCTCCTGGTTCAGCCAGCCCGCGATCCTCGTCAGATTGGCCTGCCCCCAATCCGCCTTGAAGCGGAGGGAGATCGGCTGCGACAGCCGGGGCCCCACCGTCAGCGAGGTCATGCCGGCATCGCGTCCAGACCGGCCTTGTCGAGCGCGAACTGCACCTCGGTCACCGAGTCCACCGGCCAGCCGATGCGGTCGAACTCCTTGCGCACCTCGGCCTCCGACTTGCCGTCGTAGACGGTGACGATGAAGCCCTTGTCGAGGTTGATGTAGCACTGCTGGAACACCGCGTGGGTGTTCTGCTTGATGTCGGGCACGTAGGCGCCGACCTCGCTGGGGTCGAGCGCAGGGGCCTGGTGGACGCTGACGAAAAGGGTCATTTCGATCTCTCTCTGTGTGTGGCTGGGCGGCGGGCGTCGTCGTCCGCCGCGGGGTGGGTTCGGGTCAGTCGGCGGCGGGCTCGGGGAGCCATCCGAGGGCGTCGAGCGAGATCTCCTCGGCGACGGCGCCGCACCTCGAACAGCTGCGCGCCTCGAGGTCGTCGTTGAAGCGCCGCACGAGCTCGGCGTAGAGCGCGGTCGCCTCGACCTCGAGATCCTGCCGCCACTCGAGCCGGTCCAGCTCCTCGCCGCACTGCTCGCAGGCGAACACGGCGGCGCGGTAGGCCGGATCGTTGCCGATGAAGCGGATCAGCACGCTCTCCTCCTCGGGCTCGAGGCGGTGCGGGGTGCCGGCCGGCACGTAGACGTGATCGCCGGGGATCAGCGGCCAGTGGTTCACATTGGTGTCCCTCAGCCGCACCTTGGCCTTGCCGGACATCAGCGCGATCAGGGTGTCCTCCTCGAAGACGAGGTAGAAGGGCTGCCGCTCCCAATTGCGCGAGAGGGTGATCTGGGGGTCGACGTCGATCGGCATGACCGGCACGTCGGCGTAGTTGCCGATCTCCTTGGCCGCCTCGAAGGCCTGGAGCATCCTCCGGCGCGCCATCAGCCGAGCACCTTCTGCGCGACCGCCTCGAGGGATCGGAACGCCTCGTTCGCGATCGTGGTCTTGTCGTACAGCACGTTCCAGCCCCACGGCATCTGGTCGAAGACGTAGTTCTCGTGACCGCAGTTCTTGCAGATCCGTCCCTCATCGGAGTTGCGGATCTTCACGAACTCCTGGCTGCCCCACTGCGTCGAGAACTGCGGGAAGCGATCCTCCGCGGTGCCGCCGAACGCGGTGGGGTCGTAGTCGGGGGTGCCCTCGGGCGCCGAGGCGTACTCGAACTTGACGATGTCCTCCTTGCACTTCTCGCACTTCGCCGAGAGCGCCTCGCGCTGGCCCGCCTCGTCGGACTGGCGCTGCGTGATCGTCGCCAGCATGAACGCGCCCTCCTGCGTCTCGTCGCGGAGGAAGGAGTTGACGCCGTGGAAGGGCTGCGTCGCCATCAGGGAGCCGCTCGGGATCATCCCCTCGTTGCAGCCCCAGGCGACGAGCAGCTCGGAGACGGTGTTCCAGTGGAAGAAGTGGCCGTGCGCGCGGTCGGGACCGCCGTAGAGCACGGCACCGCAGGGCACCATGGCCCCCGCGCCGTCGTAGGGGAAGATCGGCATCAGCTGCGCGTTCGACTTCGACATGCGCTCGTACACGCTCACCTTGAGCGGCTCGCGCGGGCCGCCGGGCGGTGGGATGTGCCGCGTTCTCGTGATCTCGGGCAACGCCGTCGCCGTCGGGCTCTCAACTGCTGTCGACATAGAATCTCCTTCGATTCGATACCAATGTGTCACAATACGGAACACTGGCTTGTAAATTGACAACAGCTTACCTATCGGTCGAGACCGCCGCAAGACCCGCGCCGATTTCTCACGGGCACGCCGACTCCCACCCGGCGATTCCCCGTACGTCGCCCAAAGTCAAGGGAATTCAACAGATGATATTCGCTCGAGCACGAGCTCTCATCGACGGCGGAGGCGGCGCTCCGGCGCGCTCGAGCGGACCGCCGAGACGCAAGTGTCGGCGATCATTTTGACAATCAGTTGTCAAAAAGCCGCGAGGCGGGACTCAGCCCTCGTCGCGCTGCATGCGGGTGCGGTGCTGCAGCAGCCCGCGGAGGCGGCGGAGGCGGCGCATCGTCTCGACGATCTCCTCCTCCGAGAGGATCTCCTCCATCCGGGCGGTCCACTCCGAGCGCCAGTGCGTGATCGCCCGATCATAGGCCGCCTCGCCCTCGTCGGTCAGCACGACCAGACGCGCTCGCCGATGTCTCGGGTTGTCGCGGAGCTCGATGAGCCCCCCGGCTGACATCTCGTTCGCGAGGCGCTGCACGGCCTGCCTCGTGAGGCCCATGTTCCGCGCGATCTGCGCCACCGTCAGCGGGGCGTCGGCGAGCGCGACCGCGCCGAGCACGAGCCAGCGCGCGCTGGTGAGGCCGAACTCCTTCACCGCCGCATCGCCGACCGCCAGCAGTCGGTCGTTCAGGCGGAACACCTCGAACACCAGTTCGTCGATCGCCCGGGTCTCTCTGTTCAGCACCAGATCATCGTGTCACACCGCGGCCCGCCGTCGGCGCATCACTCCGCGGCATCGCGGAACTCGTCCGCGAGCACCAGCACCTGCTGCGCGGCGGATCGCATCCACGCCTCGTCGCCCCGACTCCGGGGCGCCGTCACCGAGACGGCCGCGCGGGCGCGGCCCTGGCGGTCGCGCAGAACGACCCCGATCGCGCAGACGTCGGGCTCGCTCTCGCCGAAGTTCGTCGCGTAGCCCCGCGCGCGGATGAACTCGAGCTCGGCCAGCAGATCGATCCGTCGCACCGGCGCCCCGCGGGAGCCGCCCGCGATCATCTCGTTCGGGAAGATCCGGGCGATCTCCCCCTCCGGCAGCTCGGCCAGCAGCGCCTTCCCCGAGGCGGTCGCCTGCGACGGCAGGTTCCATCCCATCCGGCTCGGCGTCCGCACGGCCCGGCCGCTCTCGATGCTGTCCAGGCACAGCACGTGATCCCCCTGCAGCACCATGAGGTGCGCGGTCTCGCCGGTGGCCTCCGCGATCCGCGCGAGGAGCGCCCCGGCTCGGAGGCGCAGCTCGTCGCTCTGCCCCGCGGCGAGCCCGATCCCCGTCAGCGCCGGGCCGGGGCGGTACGCGCGCGAGGCCGGATCCTGCTCGACGAAGCCGTAGACCATCAGGGTCGTCAGCAGCCGGTGCACCGTGGAGCGCGAGACCCCGAGCTCGCGGCTCGCCTGGTTCACATGGACATCGGCCCCCCGGGCGAACAGCTGCAGCAGCTCGAGCGCCTTGGCGACGGCCCCGATCACGCCCGCGGGACGATCATCCGGGTGGGGGGCGCGCTGATCGTCCATGCATTGAAGTATCGCAGCCTCCGCGGTCGCCCGAATGCGGGCTCCCGGCCCGGTGGATGCAGGCCCCGGTCCCGCCGGATCCGCACTCGGTCGGAGATCTGCATTCCGGCCGAGACCCCTGCGCGTTTCGCTCGGCCCGAATGCAGATCTCGGCCGGAATGCAGAGGGCGCCGGGGCGGGACGCGTTCACTCCTGAAAGGACCCGGGCCTGCGGGCCCGGCACGGAGTTCGGCTGAACGCGACGCGTTCAGCCCTCAAAACTCCGTGCCCACTCCCTCACGCGGGCGGCGCTCTCCTCCTCCGAGAGATCCTCGACGCGGGTCATGACCGACCAGCGCACCCCGAACGGGTCGCGGATGCTCGCGTAGCGATCCCCCGACACGAAGTCCGCGGGCGCCTCGCGCACCGTCGCGCCCGCCGCCACCGCGCGCTCGACCACCGCGTCCACGTCGGGCACGTAGAGCCCCATCGAGTAGCAGTCGTCATCGCCCGCCGGCGGCGCCACCGTGCGGTAGTCGGGAGACGGCTCGCCGAACTGCAGGTGGCCGGTTCCGAAATCGAGCTCGGCGTGGGCCACCATCCCGCCGATCTCGGTGACGTCCACGACACGGGCGCCGAAGACGTCGCGGTAGAACTCGATCGCCTCCCGCGCGCCCGGGATCGCGAGGAACGGGGTCAGGCTCGTCGAGCCGTGGGGCAGGCCGTTCGTGGTGTGGGCGCCGGTCGCGGCGCGGGTCTCATTCGTGCTCATGCCCCCAGCGTAGAATCGGCGACGGCCGCGGGCTTGCGGATTCGCGCCAGATCCGGGCCGCGGCCGAGCAGCATCCGACGGAGGAAGCGGGGAGCAGCATGGCCGAGGACCGCCGCGGGGTGCTCTACCCGGCGCGCCTGCCCGAGTTCCACCGACTGCCGCCCCCGCCCTCGCTCGATCACGCGGTGCGCTGGTTCTGGATCCCCGAATGGGCGCTCGCCCCCGGCGAGGAGCTGCGCCAGGAGATCCTGCCGTTCCCCGCCTGCAACGTGGTGGTCGAGCCCGACGGCGTCACGGTCGTCGGGCCGCCCACCCGCCGCTCCGAGCGCGTGCTGAGCGGCAGCGGCTGGG
>CALMSE010000136.1 GCA_937872275.1 uncultured Leucobacter sp.
ACGCCGCAGCTCTCGGCCTGGCGCCGGTCCCAGGCGTCGCCCGAGCGGGTGCGCCGCACCGCGTACACCGCGGGGTCGTCGGCGATGAGGAAGTGCGGGGCCGCCGAGGTGGCGCGCACCGTGACCGCGTCGCCGGGGCGCGGCGTACCCGCATCGGCGGGTACCGCGAAGTGCACGAGCCGGTTGTCGCGGGCGCGCCCGGAGAGCCGGTGCGTCGCGTCGTCCTTCTTGCCCTCGTGCTCGGCGACGAGCACCTCGAGCTCGTGCCCGACCTGGGCCCGGTTCTCTTCGAGCGAGATGCGCTCCTGCAGCGCGATGAGCCGCTCGTAGCGCTCCTGCACGACGGCCTTCGGCACCTGGCCCTCCATCGTGGCGGCCGGAGTGCCCGGGCGGATCGAGTACTGGAAGGTGAAGGCGCTCGAGAAGCGGGACTGCTCGACGACCCGCATCGTGTCTTCGAAGTCGTCGTCGGTCTCGCCGGGGAAGCCGACGATGATGTCGGTCGTGATCGCCGCGTGCGGGATGCGCTCGCGCACGGCGTCGAGGATGCCCAGGAAGCGGGCGCTGCGGTAGCTGCGGCGCATGGTCTTGAGGATCGCGTCGCTGCCGGACTGCAGCGGCATGTGCAGCGAGGGCATGACGTTGGGGGTCTCGGCCATGGCGGCGATGACGTCGTCGGTGAAGGCTGCGGGGTGCGGGCTCGTGAAGCGCACGCGCTCGAGCCCGTCGATGCCGCCCATGGCGCGCAGCAGCTTGCCGAAGGCCTGCCGATCGCCGAACTCGACGCCGTAGCTGTTGACGTTCTGTCCGAGCAGGGTCACCTCGACGGCGCCGTCGTCGACGAGCGCCTGCACCTCGGCCAGGATCTCGCCGGGGCGCCGGTCCTTCTCCTTGCCGCGCAGCGCGGGCACGATGCAGAAGGTGCAGGTGTTGTTGCAGCCCACCGAGATCGACACCCAGCCGCTCGAGGCGGACTCCCGCTTGGTCGGCAGCGTCGAGGGGAACACCTCGAGCGACTCGAGGATCTCGACCTGCGCCTCGGCGTTGTGGCGGGCCCGCTCGAGCAGCGTCGGCAGCGAACCCATGTTGTGGGTGCCGAACACCACGTCGACCCAGGGCGCCTTCTCGACGATGGCGCCCTGATCCTTCTGGGCGAGGCAGCCGCCCACCGCGATCTGCATGCCCTCGCGCTCGCGCTTGACCCCCGCGAGATGGCCGAGGTTGCCGTAGAGCTTGTTCGCCGCGTTCTCGCGCACCGCGCAGGTGTTGATGACGATCACGTCGGCCTGCTCGGGGATCTCGGCCGCGACATAGCCCGCGGCCTCGAGCGACCCCGAGAGGCGCTCGGAGTCGTGCACGTTCATCTGGCAGCCGAGCGTGCGCACGGTGTAACTGCGCGGCGAGCCGTCGGAGCGCAGGGCTGCGGGCGACGGATCGATGACGGTGGCTTCGACGGTCGGCATGGTGACGATTCTACCGAGCTACCGGAAGGCGACACCCGAGCGTCCGCTGCCGCCGAGCTCGTCGAGCGCCTCGCGGCAGGCGCGCGTCGCGCGCTCCCCCGACCAGCCCCGACGGGCGAGGTAGCCGAGCAGGCGCCGCTCCGCGGTCTGGCGGTCGAGGCCGCCGAGCCTGCGCGCCCGGGCCCGCGCGGTCTCCCGCAGCAGTTCCTGCTCATCGTCGTCGTCCAGTTCGGCGAGCGCCGCCTCGATCGCGTCGTCGGGCAGCAGTCGTTCGCGCAGCTTGACGCGGATCTGCGCGCGGCTCGCCCGCCTGCGTTCGCGCAGGCCCTCGGTGAGCACGCGCGCGAGCCCGGCATCGTCGAGGTAGAGGCCCGCGACGAACTCGTCGATCACGGTCTCGGCCTCGAACGCGTCGTGCCCGAGCGCCAGCAGCTCCCGCCGCAGCTCGCCGCTCGAGAGCGCCTTGCGCGCGAGGAGCCGTACCGCGTCCTCGTTGGCGGTGCGTGCGAGGTCGGCGTCTTCGCTCGCGCCGATCCCGGCGCGGGTCCCGGCCCCGAGCTCGACCTCGGTCTCGACCCCGGCCCCGGCCCCGGGAACGCCGGGGCCCACCGCAGGGCTCGGCGCACGCCGCTCGGCCGCGTCGTTCACGGCGCGCGGCAGCCTCGACCGCAGGTCGAGCACCTCGGCGAGGTCGCCCCGATCGCGCTCCGGGGCGCGATCGGGTGGCTCGCGCTCGGGCAGGAATCGTACCGCCACGGCGAACCCCGCTACGCGCCCAGCCGCTGGTCGATCGGTGCGTCGCCAGCACCGGCGGCGGGCCCGTCGACGGCGGCGAGGGGCGCATTCGGGTCGCTCTTCACCCCGAGCTTCACGAGGAGCTTCTGCTCGATCTCGGCGGCGATGTCGGGGTTCTCGAGCAGGAAGCGGCGGGAGTTCTCCATGCCCTGCCCCAGCTGGTCGCCGTCGTAGGTGTACCAGGCGCCGCTCTTCTTGATGAGGCCGTGCTCGACGCCGAAGTCGATGAGCGAGCCCTCGCGCGAGATGCCCGTGCCGTAGAGGATGTCGAACTCCGCTTGCTTGAAGGGGGGCGCCATCTTGTTCTTGACCACCTTCACGCGGGTGCGGTTGCCGACCGCGTCGGCCCCGTCTTTCAGCGTCTGGATGCGGCGGATGTCGAGGCGCACGGAGGCGTAGAACTTCAGGGCCTTGCCGCCCGCGGTCGTCTCGGGGCTGCCGAAGAACACGCCGATCTTCTCTCGCAGCTGGTTGATGAAGATCGCGGTCGTCTTCGTCTGGTTGAGGCCGCCCGTGATCTTGCGCAGGGCCTGCGACATGAGCCGGGCCTGCAGGCCGACATGGCTGTCGCCCATTTCGCCCTCGATCTCGGCCTTCGGCACGAGCGCCGCCACCGAGTCGATCACCACGAGATCGACGGAGCC
The DNA here is from genome assembly GCA_937872275.1 of uncultured Leucobacter sp. GTDB lineage: Bacteria > Actinomycetota > Actinomycetes > Actinomycetales > Microbacteriaceae > Leucobacter. The sequence goes on from CALMSE010000136.1 coordinate 2,903, forward strand.
CGAGCGGATCAGCATGTCGGCGATCTCGAGCGCCTGCTCGCCCGTGTCGGGCTGCGAGACCAGCAGCTGGTCGATGTCGACGCCCAGCTTCTGCGCATACTCGGGGTCGAGGGCGTGCTCGGCGTCGATGAAGGCCGCGATGCCGCCCGCGCGCTGCGCGTTCGCGATCGCGTGCAGGGTGAGCGTGGTCTTGCCCGAGGACTCCGGGCCGTAGATCTCGATGATGCGGCCGCGCGGGAGCCCGCCGATGCCGAGCGCGATGTCGAGCGCGATCGATCCCGTCGGGATGACCTCGACCGGGGGCCGATCGGTGCTGCCGAGGCGCATGATGGCGCCCTTGCCGAACTGCTTGTCGATATTCGCGAGAGCCGCTTCGAGCGCCTTGTCGCGATCCTGGGGTGCTGCCATCTTCGTTCCTCTGCTCGTGGCGATGATCGCCGGTCGGTGCCGCCTACCTGCTGCCGAGACCGGGAGTGAGCCCGGCCGGCAAGGCGTGAGTGGCCGGTGCGTTCGACACTAGATCGCACCACCGACATCTACGGCCGGATCGTGAAATCTGTGGAGAACTTCGCACCTCACCACCTGTGAGCGAGCATACGCGAATTCGAACACATCTTCGAACGATCCGACCGGCGTGTCGCAGCGGCCGACCTTCCTTGACGGGTCACGACTCCCCGCATAGCGTTGGAACATGGCCTCGATACTCCCGGCAGCAGTGGCATCGCGGCCGCATGAGGGAGAGTTCCACGACGAGCGCGATCCCGCCGTCGCCGCCGTCTCCGAGTTGCGATCGATCCTGCCCTTCGATGCGATGCAGCTCCTCCACCATGAGCCGCAGCGCGCAGAGCCGCAGGAGGTGCTCAGAATCGGCTACAACCCGGGCTCCGCCTGGGCGCTGCAGCACCTGTTCGTAGAGCAGTTCCGACCGGGCTTCACCCACGAGCTGAGCCCGAACGACGGCCTTCCGCCCGCCATCAGCTCGGTGCGCGAGGAGTTCGTCGGATCGAGGATCTACCGCGACCACCTGCGCGCGGACGGCTACCGCGACGGCATGAGCATGGAGCTCTTCCTCTGCGGCGAGTACGTCGGCATCGCGCACTTCTCGGCGAGGCAGCCCTTCGGCTTCACCGAGGAGAGTCGGCGCGCCGCCTCCTCGGTCGGCGGTCTCCTCGCCGCTCTCGTGCTGTCGCAGCCCACGACCTCGCCTCTGCGGGCCATGCGGCAGACGCCGCTGCAGACCGAACCGTGCGCCGGAGAGGCGCCGGAATGGGCCTGGTTCGTGTTCCGCGGCTCGCGCGACGCCGCACCGCTGGGTCTCGCGCCCGTCCCCGAAGGCCTCAAGAGCGCCGCGTTCCGCGCGCACCTCGAGCAGATCCGCGCGCGGGGCCTGAGATCGGCGCGGCACCTGTGGGCGTTCGCCGATGGGCTCTCGCGGTTGGAGATCCGCTCGTACCCGGAGCACGACGAACTGCTCGTGGGCGTCGCGCCCACCACCCCCTCCGATTACCACCGGCTGTCGCTTCAGGAGCTGCGCGTGCTGAGTCTGCTCTGCATGGGCGACGACGACGCTGCGATCGCCCGGCGACTGCATCTGAGCCGGCGCACCGTCGAGTCCCACCTGCTGAACGCTCGCCGCAAGCTCGGCTCCAAGAACCGGGTCGAGGCCGCGGTGCGCGCAATCACCACGGCCTCGTACCTCCCGGATCCGGTCTAGCGCTCCGCGGCCGAGGTCCGACGCCCGTGCGACCGGGCGACGGCGAGCCCGACGCCGCCCATGAGCAGCAGGAGCAGCGCACCGGCCGCGAACAGCATCGGCTCGTGCCCGGCGCCCGTGTTGGCGAGCTCCGAACCGCCCGACCCCGCAGGCGATGCAGCGTCGATCCTGATGCCGTCCCAGCCGATCAGCGCGCCGTCGAGAGCCTGCACGACCACCCGGTGATCGCCCGGCGTCGCGTCGACCGGAATCGTCACGACCGCGTTCCCCGAGGCGTCCAGGGCGACGGTGCCGAGGAGCACCGGGGCCGAGTGCAGCCACACCCGCACCTGCTCGCCTCCGTGGCCGGGAGCGGAGACGATGATCCGCTCGCCCGGCGTCGCTGCGACAGGAACCCGCACGCCGCCCCTGGTCTCATCGACCAGCTGCTCCTCCGGCACGGGGGTCGGCGTGGTCTCCTCGGGCACCTCCGGCAGAACCGGCGTGGGCGCCTGGGCGAACCGGCCCTCCAGCACCGGCGCCACCGGGCTGCGGCTCTCGATGTACGACTCGAGCATCGGCGTGGCCGAGCCGTGATCCTGCAGCAGTTCCGCGCCGTCGGCACCCTCGAGGCTGTTGCCGCCGTAGGGGATGGACACCGCGTAGAACGCCGCCGGGTCGAGCGGGGCTCCCCCGATGACGACGCTGTGGATCCGGGGAGTCGCGGCGACGTCGAGCCGGTAGCTGCCGCCGCTGAGGTGCGGGAAGGTTCCGGACTCCGCCGGGAAGTCCCGGGTCACGCCCTCCAGGTACTGCAGGATCGCCGCGCCGCTCATCCGCTTCGTCAGGATGCCGGTGTCCACCCGCGCGATCTCGAAGACCTGCTGACGCGTGATCGGCCCCGGCGGGACGTTCCCGCCGATGAACCCCGCGCCGAGGATCACGAGGTCCGATCCCGTCGTCTCGCGGATCGCGTCGGTGAAGAGGTTGGCGACCTCGGCCTCGCCGGTTCGCACTTTGGTGCGGTTGCCGTCGAGCTGCACGCTGGTCGAGCCGACGACCCCGGCCAGGCTCGCCTCGGCCGTACTCCGGAGGTCCTGCAGCAGCGCCTCGGTCTCCGGCTTGGGCGTCAGCGCCGCGAGATCCGCGCTGGTGAGCACCCGCTCGGCGACGCCAGCGACCGCACCGTCGACGACCTCGAGATCGACCTGCCCGAAGGTGTTCGCGAATGATCCGGCCTGCACGATGAGGGTGCCGTTCTGCGTGAAGCCCTCGGGGAAGAGCGTGTGGCTGTGGCCGTCGATGATGACGTCGAAATCCTCGATCTCATCCGCAAGCTTGATACTCGACATCGTCGTATCGAGCTCTCCGAGGTGCACCAGTCCGACGATCAGGTCGACGTCCTGCGCCCGCAACTGGGCGATGCCCTCACGGGCGACCGCGATCGCATCGATGTATTCGAGGTCCATCGCACCCATCGCCGCGGAGAGCGGGGTGGTCACGCCGACGAAGCCCACGGTCATGCCGTTCGGAAGCGTCTTCGTGGTCGTCGTCGCCCCAATGGCGGCGCCGCCGTCCCGATAGACCATGTTGCCCGCGAGCACCGGGTAGTGGAGCTGACCTGCCAGGTGCAGATACTGCTGCGAACCGTAGGTGAACTCGGCGTTGCCCGCGGTCATGACGTCGAGACCGAGGGAGTTCAGCACCGGGATCATGCTCTGTCCGTTGTCGAAGGCGGCCCAGGGCGTCCCCGCGAAGCTGTCGCCGGCGTCGACGAAGAGCGTGTTGGGATTCGCGGTGCGCTGCTGTTCGGCGTAGGCGGCGATCTTGCCGTAGCCGATCCCCGGTTCGCCCGCGAATGCGTTGGCGTGCACGTCGTTGACGTGCACGATGCTCACCGTGCCGGTGAAGGCCGGCTCGTCAGCCGCGGCAGCGGCCGGCGCGAGCCCGGCGAGCCCCAGAGCCGCCAGCGCGGCGACGGCGACCGTGGAGAATTTGGTGTACCGGGAGCGCCCGGCACGTCGTGAGCTGTCGGTCATCCAGAGATCCTCGCTTCCAGGGGCTTCGTCGCCGCCTGCCAGCAAGGATCGCGCACCGCCGCGGCCCGATCATCCGGAATATTACGGAATCCGGGAAGCCAGCTCTCCGCGGCGCTCCGGCCGTCGCCGCGCCGCACGGTCAGGAAACTCGGAGATGTCAGGGATCTCGGACCAGGATCGCCGATTCGATCCGAGATCCCTGACATCTCCGAGATCGGTGACGGGTCAGCGGCGGGATCCCCTATTCGCGCGATTCGATGAGGCCCCGCCCGTGGCGGCGATCCTCGGGCACCTGCAGATCGACGCACAGCGCCAACCAGACCTCGCGGGCGGGCACGCCGCGATCCAGCGCATCGTCGGCCGTGCCGCCGAGCCCGGCGAGCCAGTGCTCGCGCATGAGCACCCCGGCGTAGATCTCGCCGAACTCCTCGCTCATGGCGCGCTGGAACTCGCTCAGGCGCACGACGCGGCCCTCCCCCCGGCACCGGGGCGGCCGCTCGACCTCCGCCGCGCGCAGAGTCCGGGCAAACGGCGGAGCGCCCGGCCCCGAAGGGCCGGACGCTCCGTGCAAGCTTCCACTAGCGCTGCGCGAGCAGCTCGGAACGGTACCCCGAGACGAGCTCGGCCGGCACCGTGTCGGGCACCTGACCCGACAGCGGCACGCTGAGTCCTTCGATGATCGCGAGGCGATCGCTCACCTCGCTCATGATCACCGAGAGCGGCGTATCGAGCGCATCGGCGACGGCGGCGAGGATCTCGCTCGACGCCTCCTTCTGGCCCCTCTCGACCTCGCTCAGGTAGCCCAGGGCGACGCTCGCGTCGCCCGCCACCTGGCGCAGGGTGCGCCCCTTCTGCTGGCGGAAGTCGCGGAGCACATCGCCGATCTCCTGACGAACAAGCACCATGGCGTCCTCCTCTTCTCGCAACCGGGGTTGCGCTCAACATTACCCGCTTCGGTGCTCTCGCACCTCGCGGTCCCGCCATTCAGTCTGCCTGGCGTCACTGAGAGTAACCGTCGGATCCGCCCGGTTATTCCTGAATTTTCGCTGAATGTGAGCCGAGTCGACTCAACTTTTCGCCGCCGAGGGACCGGCAGCGGCCTCCTCCGTCTCGCGGAGCGCGAGTTCGATCGCAGCCCGCACCGTCGCGATGCGGATCTCCTCCCGCCCGAGCCCGGCGAGCCCTTCGAGCAGCTCCGCGCGCTCTCCCCCGGGGCCGCTCACCGCCACCCAGACCGTGCCGGCGGGCTGCCCGGTCTGGGGATCGGGATCGGGGCCGGCGACGCCCGTGGTCGCGATGCCGAGATCGGCCTCGCGAGCCGGTTCCGCGATCGCG
>CALMSE010000137.1 GCA_937872275.1 uncultured Leucobacter sp.
CGTCGTCGCCTCGGGGGCGCACGAAGGTTCCGGGCGCCACGGGCGCCGTGAAGGCGGCCTCGCCCGCGGGCGGCGCCGTCTCGTGCGCCCGCACGAGACGCGGGAAGCGCGGCGGCAGCGCCGCCTCGATAGGAACGACCGCGTCGGCCCCCGACGGCACGGCGGCGCCGGTCATGACGGGCGAGGCGGTGCCGGGGACGTGCTCGGCGAGCGGATCCCCCGCCGCGGTCGCGACGCCGAGCGCCAGGATCACCGGGCTCGTCTCGCTCGCGCCCGCGAGGTCGCTCGCCCGCACGGCATAGCCGTCCATCTGCGAGTTGTCGAACGGCGGCAGCGGGATCGCGGCGGTCATCCGCTCGGCGAGCACGCGCCCCGCGAGCCCGGCCGCGTCGATCGTCAGGCGATCGGGCTCCGCCTCGCGGAGCCTCGCGAGCACCGGTCCGATCAGCGCGCGCACCTCGGCGGCGTGCGCGTCGGGCGTGCGCGTCTCGGCGGCGCTCGTGTCTGCGATGCTCGTGTCCGCGGGGCGCATCTCAGCCTCCCGCGAACGGGGGCAGCACGTCCACGACCTCCCCGTCGACCTCCCCGCCGCTGCGTGCGACGCCGTCGACGAGGAAGGAGCCGCGGCGCAGCACCCTGTCCATCCGCTCGCCGTAGCGCTCTACGAGCACTCGGCCGAGTGCTTCGAGCGTGGGCGCGGCATCGGTATCGAACGCCTCCTCATCGACGCCCGCCGCCTCCGCCGCGGCGGCGAAGTAGCGAACCACGAACTGCGACATACGGCCATCGTATCCGGGCCGGGTCGTTCACCGCCCGCGACGACGCGCCGTAGAATCGGGCGTATGCCGCGCACCTTCCCTCCGCTCGTCGATCCCGCGGGCAGCGATCGCGAGCGCGCGCTCGACGGGGATCGCCGCGCGCGCGCCGAACGGCAGCTGCCGCTGCCCGGCTTCGGCGAGGCGGCGCAGCGCCGGCTCGACGCCGCGCGGGTGCTCGTGATCGGCGCCGGAGGGCTCGGCAGCGCGAGCGTGCCCTATCTCGCAGGCTCCGGGGTCGGCACCATCGGCATCGTCGACGACGACGAGGTCGAGCTCTCGAACCTGCACCGCCAGATCGCCCACGGCACCGCCGATCTCGGACGCCCCAAGGTCGACTCGCTCTCCGAGACGGTGCACCGCCTCGACCCCGGCATCCGCGTCGAGGCGCACCGCCTGCGGCTCTCCTCCGCGAACGCGCTCGAGCTGTTCGGCCGCTACGACCTCGTCATCGACGGCAGCGACAACTTCCCCACCCGCTACCTGGCCGACGACGCCGCGCGCCTCACCGGCGTTCCGCTCGTGTGGGGCGCGATCCTGCAGTACCACGGTCAGCTCGGCGTGGCCTGGCACGCCCGCGGACCGGGGTACCGCGATCTCTTCCCGGCTCCCCCGCTCCCCGAGGACGTGCTGAGCTGCGGCACCGGTGGGGTGCTCCCGGGCCTCTGCGGCACGGTCGGCTCGCTGCTCGCCACCGAGGCGCTGAAGCTCATCACCGGCATCGGCGATCCGCTCGTCGGCCGAGTGCTGCTCTACGACGCGCTCGCCGCGCGCACCAGGGAGCTGCCCTATTCCCGGGATCCCGCGGCAGCTCCGGTGACGGGACTCGTCGACTACGAGCTCTTCTGCGCCGGGCCCGACCCGGCGCCGCCCGCGGTGTCGGCGGAGGAGCTCGCAGCCGAGCTGCGCTCGGGGAGGCGGCCCGCGCTGCTCGACGTCCGCAGCGCGGAGGAGCGCGCCGCCCGACGCATCCGCGGCTCGGAAGGGCTGCCGCTCGACCTGTTGGAGGCCGGAGCCGGGCCGGGGGCCGGAGCCGGAGGCGCCGATCGCGGCACTCCGCCGCTCACCGTGTACTGCGAGCGGGATCCGCGCTCGGTGCGGGCCGCGCGGCTGCTCGCCGGGCGCGGCGCCGAGGTGCGCTATCTGCGCGGCGGCATCCGCGCACTCGCCGACATGGCGCCCGAACTGCTGGAGGGCCGGGATGCCTGAGCGCGGAGCCCAGGGGCCCCGCCTCCACGCCCGCATCACCGATCGCCCCATCGACGAGGCCGCGGTGCGCGCGGCCGTCGAGGCCCCCGACTGCGGCGCGGTGGTGATGTTCCACGGGGTGATCAGGAACCACGATGGCGGGCTGCGGGTCGACTCGCTCGACTACAGCGCGCACCCGGAGGCGGAGCGCTTCATCGCGGCCGTCGTCGCCGAGGAGCAGGAGCGCAGCGGGCTGCGCCTCGCCGCGGAGCACCGGATCGGCGCGCTCGGCGTCGGCGACGCGGCGCTCGTGGCCGCCGCCGCCGCGCCCCACCGCGGGGAGGCGTTCGAGGCGATCGAGCGGCTCGTCGAGCGGATCAAGCACGAGGTGCCGATCTGGAAGCGCCAGCACTACGCCGACGGCGCCTCCGACTGGGTCGGGCTGTAGGTCCGCCGCGATCGGGGCCCGCACGTCGCGCCTACCCGCCGATGTACGACATCTCGATGCGGGTGCGGGTCCGGGAGCCCGCGCCGCGCCCGCCCGCCGGGACCGTCTCGCGCCCCCGCAGCTCGGAGTAGCGGTCATCGCGACGAGACCAGAGTCCCCTCAGCGCCGCCGCGATCTCGCCGTCGTCGGCCCCGGACCTGAGCAGGGCCCGCAGGTCGAAGCCCTGCGAGGCGAAGAGACAGGTGAAGAGCCTCCCCTCGGCCGAGACGCGGGCGCGCGTGCAGTCGCCGCAGAAGGCGGCGGTGACGCTCGAGATGACGCCGATCTCCCCCGCCCCATCGGCGTAGCGCCAGCGCTGCGCGGTCTCGCCCGGCTGCGTGCGGTCGACGGGCTGGAGCGGATGCGCCTCGTCGATGCGGCGCAGCACCTCCGTCGAGGGCACCACCTCGTCGAGGCTCCAGCCGTTCGTGGCGCCCACGTCCATGTACTCGATGAAGCGCAGCGGGTGCCCCGACCAGCGGAAGCGCTCGGCGAGCGGCACGATCTCGTCGTCGTTGACGCCGCGCTTCAGCACCGTGTTGATCTTCACCGGGGTCAGCCCGGCGGCCTCGGCCGCCGCGATCCCCTCCAGCACGCGCCGCACCGGGAACCGCACGTCGTTCACGGCCCTGAAGCGCTCGTCGTCGAGCGAGTCCAGCGAGACCGTGACCCGGTTGAGCCCCGCCGCCTTCAGCGCCTCCGCCTTCAGCGCGAGCGCCGATCCGTTCGTCGTCAGCGCGAGGTCGAGCGGGGCGCCGTCCGGGGTGCGGATCGCGGCCAGCCGCGCCACGAGCCCCTCGATGCCGCGCCGCAGCAGCGGCTCGCCGCCCGTGAGGCGCACCTTGCGGACGCCGAGCGACGCCCCGATGCGCGCCACCCGCTCGATCTCCTCGAAGCTCAGTATCTCGGCGCGGTCGAGGAAGGCGTAGTCGTGCCCGAAGACCTCTCGCGGCATGCAGTAGACGCAGCGGAAGTTGCAGCGATCGGTGACGGAGATGCGCAGGTCGCGAAGAGGCCGCTGTCGAGCGTCGAGGATTCCCGTCGCCGGGAGTATCTCCGTCGCCGGAAACGTCTTCGGCATCGCGGCTCCTGGGTGGTGGCGTCCTCTGACGCTCACCCTAGCACCGGCAGCGTGCCGCGACCGCGGAGACGAAGCGGGTCGCGGGAGAGGCGAGCACCTCGGCGACCGGCCCCAGCTGGGAGATGCGCCCGCCCTCGATCACGAGCAGGCGATCGGCCAGCCGGACGGCGTCGAAGCCGTCGTGCGACACCACGATCGTCGCCGTGCGGCTGGCGGCGAGCTGCTGTCGCAGCAGCTCGCGCGCGTCGGCCGCGGCCTCGACGTCGAGCGCTACGAAGGGCTCGTCGAGCAGCAGCAGGCGGGGG